>BJFP01000014.1 GCA_014189875.1 Verrucomicrobiota bacterium
CGGCTCATACTATTGTAAGCATCGGGATCGGGAGCTTTGCCAGACTGGATTCCGAGGTCTGAAAAAACGAGACCTCGCCGGTCTTGATGTCGTAGAGGGCGCCGACGATGGCGATGCGGCCTTTGCGAACCAGATCGTCCAAGGTGGAACTTCGCTCACGGATTTTGTGCATCGTGCGCAGGACGTTGCGCTTTGAGACTTCGTTGGCGTACGCCGCTTTTTCCCCGGGCAGCCACTGGTCGGGCTTCTTGATCGTGCTCAAATCCACGGATTGCTGGATCTCGGTGATGAGGCCGTCGAGGTTCACGCAGCCGGTCGCTTCCGAGGCGGATTTTCCGGCGCCGATGAGATCCACGGCGGCGTTCACGGCGCCGCACGAGGTGTGGCCCATCACGAGGATGAGCTTCGAGCCGGCGACGGCGCAGCCGTATTCCATGCTGCCGAGTATCTTGTCGCGCGCGATGTTGCCGGCGATGCGCGCATTGAAAATGTCACCCAGGCCGAGGTCGAAAATCAGCTCCGCCGGGGCGCGCGAGTCGATGCAGCTCAGCACGACGGCCATCGGGAATTGCCCCGTGGACGTGGCGGTCACCTGCCGGCCGAGGTCCCGGATGATGCGGTCGCCCGCGAGGAATCGCCGGTTGCCGGCCTCGAGAATCTCGAGCACCTGCTGCGGCGTGAGCGCGGTCTGAATCTCCCGGGTCGAGTAGTCGATGTACTGGATGTGGTCCTCCAGGCTCGGATACTTCTCCCGGAAACCGGCGAGGCTCAAATGCACCCCGTGCGCCGAGGCCGTGGTGCCCTTGAAGTCGGAGATGAGATCGAGGATGTCGGGATCGATGTAGTCCGTGTTGCGCGCATCGAGGAGCACGTGGCTGCCGCGCGGCGCGGCGCGCAGTGTCTGTTCGAGCGCGGCGCGATTCAGGAAGCTGACCTGGTTCGCGAGTTCGACGCGCAGCACATCGCCGGTCGCGTGCTTTTCCATAATCCTGCGCATCGGCCGGCGGAAATTGCTGTGCAGGATGAACGCGAGCGCGACCCCGAGGCCGATTAGGATCCCCGTGAGGAGGTCGGTCAGCACGATGGCGACCACGGTCGCCGCAAATGGCAGGAACTGCGTGCGGCCTTCATTCCACATCTGAGTGAAGAGCTGCGGGCTGGCCAGTTTCAGGCCCGTGACCAGAAGGATGGCGGCCAGTGCGGCGAGCGGGATCTCATTCAGCCACGCGGGCGCCAGCATCACGCAACCGATCAGCA
The DNA here is from genome assembly GCA_014189875.1 of Verrucomicrobiota bacterium. GTDB lineage: Bacteria > Verrucomicrobiota > Verrucomicrobiia > Chthoniobacterales > Chthoniobacteraceae > SXWH01. Next base: position 1,258 of record BJFP01000014.1, read on the forward strand.
GCAAGCCGTGCCAGATGGTGCTGAGCTTGGTTTTCACCCCGGCGTTGATATTCACGGAGCTGCGCGCGATCACGCTCGTGATCGGCAGTCCGCCGATGAGGCCCGCGAAGACGTTGCCAACGCCCTGCGCGAGGAGTTCGCGGCTGGCGGGCGTCGTGCGTTGCTCGGGGTCGATTTTATCCACGGCGTCGATGTTCAGTAGCGTCTCGAGCGAGGCCACGATCGCGATGGTGAACGCGGTGCCATACACGGCGGGATTATTCCACGCGCTGAAATCCGGGTAGCGCATGAAACCGAGGAACTCGGCCGGGCTCTTCGCGACGGGCACCTGCACGAGGTGGCTCGCCTCGATCACCCACTGGCCGCCGACGTTCCGCAGCCAGAAGCTGATGGCGACAGCGATTGCCACGATCGCAAGCGGCGCGGGAACGGGAAGCCTGTGCAGAAACTTCACCCGGTCCCACGCCAGCATCAGCACGAGGGACAGGATGCCGACCGCGGTCGCGCCGGGTTGGAAATCGAACCAGGTCGCGAAGAGTTCCGAAAAGGTGTTCTGGTTGTCAGGCTGCAAAAACGAATCTTCGCCCATCGGATCGGCATCGTGACCGAGGACGTGCGGGAGCTGCTTGAGAATCAGGATCACGCCGATCGCCGCAAGCAGGCCCTTGATGACACTGGAGGGAAAGAACGCTGCGATGAATCCGGCCCGCATCATCCCGAGCACGATCTGAATCAGACCCGCGATCATGACGGCGAGCAGGAAGGCATCGAAGGTGCCCAGCTTCCCGACCTGCGTGGCCACGATCGCCGTCAGGCCGGCCGCGGGACCGGCGACGCTCGTGTGCGAACCGCTGATGAATCCGACCACCACCCCCCCGATGATCCCGGCGATGATCCCGGCGAAGAGCGGAACATTGGCGGCATCCGCCAAGCCGGGCGCACGAGACGCGAGCGCGATGCCGAGGCACAGGGGAAGGGCGACGAAGAATACGACCAGTCCTGCGGTGAGGTCCCTGGTCACGTTTTTGAGTGCGCGCGGTTGGTTGCCGTTCACGGTCATTTGCGAGGTTTGTGTGTTGGAGTTTCGACAGGCGCGCCAGCGGGTTCCCCGAGCAACTGGTTCGCGATGCGATGTCGCGATTCGACAACCGGGGGCGAGAACCAGCCGCCGAGGAAAACGATGAGGCTGATCAAGATGATGCCGATGCGCTCGGCGGGCGTGGTGCGCAGCGAGATGGAGGTGGTGGGGCTGCGCCCGGTGAAAAGCGCAAAATAGGCGCGCATGATGGCGATCGCGTTGAACATCGCGGCGAGCACGAGGACGACCGTGATCCAGAGGCTCCTGTCCACGCTGCCGGTGATGAGCAATTCCATCGGCACAAATCCGATCGTGCCGGGAAAGCCCACGCTGGCCAGGCCGGTGATGAGGAAGCAGATGGCCAGGCCGGGCACCTGTTCGTAGAAACCGTGATGCTCCCGCAGCGAGAGGCTGCCGAACCGCGCCTCCAGCGCGCGCAGGGAAAATGCGAGGCCCGCTAGCGCGAGCGGCGCCGAGATCCAGAGGCACAGCGCAGCCGTCAGACCGTTGGGTGTGCGCATGAGCACGGCGTAAAGCACCATCGAGGTCTGGCTGAGCCCGATACACGCGAAGAATCGCCGCGAGTCCTGCTGGACGATCGCGAGTCCTCCACCGTAGAGAGCCGTGACGAGGCACGCGATGCCGCCCGCTTCCATGATCGGCGCGTGCGCGTGCGGGATGAGCAGCCGGAAGACGCCGATCACTTCCGTCAGCGGCAGCACAAAGACGAGCGCGGAGCCAAATGCCGCATTCTGGAAAAGCGATGGCATCCAGCCGTGGAGGGGCACGATGCCTCCGCGAAGAAGAAGCGCCAGCAGCAGCAGCGCGACCGGCCATGCGCTCTGCGGCGCTGCGCGGAGATTGAACCAGCCCGCCAGCAGCAGCGCGAGAAAGAGGCCCATGTAGATCGTATAGCCGCGCGTGCGTTGTCCGCGGCTTTTCAGATCCCACCACGGCAGCAACACCGCCACGGAAAGGATTCCGACCAGCAGCGCGCCCGATTGTGCAAGCAGCGCCGCCATCGTGAAGCCCGCGGAGAGCAGCAGCCGCGCGCAGAACTGCGGGGAGACGCGCGCCTTCGCGGTGCCCAGCATCGCGAGCAGGTGAAGCATTAGCACCACCGGCAGCATCGGGCTCGAAATGTCGTCCACGGCAAACTGTCCCCCACCGGCCGTTGACGCACCGAGCGTGTGGGCGGTGAAAATGATCGCCGCGGAACCAAGCGCCACGGCCAGCACCGTCGCGCTCCATCGCGCCGCGATCGATGGCGTGCGGACGAACAGCAGGACCGCCGCCGCGGCGAAAGGCAGCCCGGCGGTCAGTTGAATCCAAAATGGCGACACGAAGAAATTCATGGGCGATCCTTGCGGGGCGGCTCGGGGGCGGGCGGCGCACCTTCGATGATGCGCGACACCGCGCTATCCATCGCGTCCAGCTTGCGGAAGAATCCGACGAATGGCCGCGCGACGAACCGGTCCAGCATGGCATCGAGGAATCCGCGTTCGAGCGAGAAGCGGAACAGCCAGCGCTGCAAGCCCGCCGGGAGCCGCTGCTCCCACATCACGCCCTCGGCCCTTGGCCGCGAGCCGATCGCATTTTCCAACTGGTGATGATCGTGCAGCAGGCTCGGCGCGCGGAGGAATTGCAGCGTCCGCAGGCACGCGTGGCCCATCAGATGAATGAGCGCGAGATAGCGGAACCCGAAACCGATTTCCGCGATGATGATTCCCACCTGCGTGAGCGACGCAAACGCGAGCGCCGACTTGATGTCCGCCTGCACGCGCCCCGCGAGGTAGGCAAAGGCCGAGGTGACCAAGCCGAGCGTGATCACCAGCACCGAGAGCCACGGCGCGCTGTCGAGCACGGGACTCACGCGCAACAGCAGAAAGACCCCGAGATGTACCGAGAGCGCCCCGTAAAACACGGCGCTCGACGGCGTCGGGCCTTCCATTGCGCGCGGCAGCCAGCCGGAGAACGGCACGAGCGCGGATTTTCCCGCGGCGGCGATGACGAAAAGCAGCCCGAGCAACGCGAAGTGCGGGCCGATCAGCAGCGGGTCGTGCTTCGGCCAGGCCTGCGTCCCGACCAGGTGATCGAAGTCACCTGCGCCGTTGATTTCATGCATCAGGATCGCCGCGAACATCAGCGCTGCATCGCAGACGCGATAGACGATCCAGACCCGGAGCCCGTTGCGCGGCGGCGACGGGCGTTCCTGGAAAAATGCGATCAATAGCACGGAGGAAAGCCCGACCATTTCCCACCCGGCGAACAGCGTCTCGACCGTGTCCGAGAGCGCCGCTGTGACCATCCCGAGCAGGAAGACGGCGAAGAGCACGAAGAAGCGGTTGTAGCCGCGCTCGCGATGCAGATAGCGCGTGGAGAACGCGGCGATCGTAGCGCACAGCACGAGCGTCAGCAGGACGTAGGAAATCGAGAGCAGGTCGAGGACGAACTCGAATTTCAGATGGTAGCTGCTGGTGATGACCCAGTCCCCGAGTTCCACCGCGTGCTGGGCCGTGCCGGTCACCACCATCGTCACGGCCGCCGTGATCGCGGCCAGCAGGCTCACCGCGACCGTCCCCTGGACGAGATGCCCGATGATTGCCTCCCCCAGTTTCCGTCCGACCAAAAAGGCCGCGAAGAAAACGCCGACGAGCGCAATCGGCGCGCCGACAATGGTGAGGGCGAGAGCGGAGAGCAGGGATTCCTGGGACGGCATGGTGCGTGGTGGCTCAGGCGTGGGTTGCTGGCTGGCGGGCTGCGGCTGGTGTGCCGGCGAGGATCGTGGCAAATTCCAGATGATCGCGCCATCCCGTGTACCATTCCTCGGAAGTCGCCGCGACCGGCAGCGCATCGATGCTGCGATGGTGCGGCTCGAAGACTCCGTCGTGGTACACGCTCAATTGCCCCGTCACCGGATCCATCGCCGCGAGCTGCACCCAGCGGTTCGCGACCATCGTTTTCATCGTGGCGTTCTTTTCCATGATGGACATCAGCGTGGCGGGCGTGGCCTCGATGACGAAAAGCAGCCGGACGGGCTCATGAATCTCCACCATCTGCCACGGCAGGCCGGTGCGCAGATCGCTCATCGCGCCGTCCATCACGCCGAGCAGGCCGGTGATGTTGTGGGGCAGCTTCGACCCCGAGCCCCAGCCCGGCGAGTCCACGTAGGAAAAGTAGTACTCGAGATTGATGCCCGAGCACACCGGCACGACCGCGCCGAGGATGCGGCTGAGGATCGCCGCACCGGCGTCGTCCTGCGTGGGATCGTACGAGACGAGAAAGGCGCGGCGGTCGAGGAACAGTCCCCGCGTTTTCCATCGCCGCCCGACGACGCAGATTGCATTCGTCGCGTGCCCCCATTCCGGGCGCACCTGCGAGAGATCCTCTGCGCGACCCTCGACGTGACGTTTGGCCGCTGTTGGGCTGAGGCCGAGCGAGGCGGAGCCGAAGCGGCGCGCGCGCTCGTGGGAATTCCGCACCGTGGCCTCTTGCAGGGCCTTCGCCGCGACATCGAACTCGAACCGGTGCGACTCGGGCAGCCGGCCCATGTCGAAAAATGTGAGCGCCTCGCTGCTCGTGTTGTGCAGCCCGCCGACGAAGACCGTATCCTCCGGAATCACGATGCCCCGCTCGCGCAGCGCGCCGCGGATGCGCGGGTCGTTCAGCATCTGCGCGACGGCGCGCGCATTCGGGCCGCCGACTCCGCCACCGCACGCGCCGCAATCGTGCGCGGATTCGTGCGGGTTGTTCATGCTGGTGGAGCCGTGGCCGAGCACGATCACGAGCCGCGCGAATCCCTTCGTCAGCCCGATGTCGCGAAGCAGCCGCTCCGCGATTGCGATCATCTCATCCGGCAGGAAACCATGCCGGTCTTCCTCGGGTCCCGACTTCGGTTCCTTGCGTTCGATCACCAGTTGCGTCGCGGGCGGGGGCGCGATGAAGCCGCTGAAAAAGCCGCGGAACCGCGCCGTGAGCCGCGGGAAAACCACGCGCGCCACCAGCGGGATCGTCGCGAGCAGCCCGAGCGTCGCGGAGAGAAATGCGCCGCTGACCGCGCGCCTACTCCCGCCGTGAAAGCCCTGCAGCGCCATGCCGATCCTCCGCCGCGCACCGCGCCGCCGCTGGTGTTCCGCCTGCAATTTTTCATCCACCGTCTCCGACACCCAGTGCTGCGGCTTCACCACGACCGGGCACAGCGGGACGAAGTCCGCCGCCGCCGCCCCGCGGTAATACATGGCCACGCCGAAAAAACCCGCGGCGCCAAACGTCTCGGCGGTCGGCGCGGTCTCCTCGACATGACGCCGGATCGATTCCTCCCGCTCATCGATGCAGAAGACCGCCTGGAATGACGGCCGGCCCCCGGCCTCCGCCGGACGCGCGGGATGCGCCGCCAGCGCATCAAGCGTCTGGACGCGGAAGCGGTGTTCGTATGCGAGGTGGAACACGCGCCGCCGGTCGATCTCCCGGAAGCCCTCCACTTCATTCACGAGCGCGGTCCATTGATCCGCCGTGAGATTGAAGAGCTGCTCCGGTGTCCATCCGAGGACCTGCGCCAGTTGGAAGATCAGAAATGCGCGCTGCTTTTCGGACGCGGGACGCGATGACGGGATGCGCGCCTTCAACTCCGCGCGCATCGCCGCGAGCGTTCCCTCCCAGCCCAGCGAAGCGCGGGCCGCCGCGGCCACCGCGAATTTCTCCAGCAGCAGCCGCACGGCGACGAAGTCCACGAGGCTGCCCTGCGGCACCGCGTGATGCACCCGGTCGGCGCGTTCCTCCACATGCCAGATCATCCCGCCCCAGCCGCGCAGCGCGAGCAGCGTCGCGGAGAGAAAATCATCCGTCTCCTCCACGGCCACGCCGAGCGCGTCGAACGATTGCCGGATGCAGTCGAGCGCGCTCACGCCGTCGCCCCGCAGCTTGCGCACCTCGTCGCGCAGGCCTTTCAGCCACCACGGCACCGGGCAGCGGTCTTGATCGAAGTACTCGCAGAATGCGGCGAAGAGCCCGTCGTCGCGATTGGGCAGGCTCCAATGGCCGATGCCCTGATCGAGGAACGCGGAGCACAGGCGGATGAGAACGTCGTTCACCAGCAGGTCGCCATCCATCCCGCCGAGCGCCAGCACGATGTCGCGATGGCGAATCAGCGGACGCACCGCCGCGCTCGCGGGAGCGACCGCCGCCCGCACGCCATCCGTGCACACCTCCCACAATGCGGAAAGCGTGAACGCCTCCCAGCGCGCATCGTCCCACGCCTCGATGCGCGTTTCCTTGAACCGTGTGAAAAGGTCGTCGATCCACTCCGGGCGGCGGACGCCGGGGAGCGACCCGCGCAGCCGGCGCATGACCCAGTGCCGCGTCTCGGTGATCAGCCGCCGCCGCTGCACCTCGCCCACGTCGCGGCGCGCCGTGAGCAGGGCATCCGTCTCCGCCATGAACCAATCCAGCTCGCGGCCGTCGCCGCTGCGGAGCGGATGTTGCAGCATCGCCAGCCGCAATTCGAGCCGGGTGGCGAGCCCGCACACGCTCGCGCGGGCCGCGGTGCCGAGGTCGCGCTCCAGCACCGTGTTCAGCTCCGGGAAAAGGATCCGCCCGCGCGTCAGTTCCTCGCGGTAACGATCCTCCGAGAGATACGGCTCGCATCCAAAGACCGACGAGCCGCGCAGCAGCGCCTCGTCGAAGGTCTGATGCTCGAACGCATGCAGCGTATTGTGGTGGATGAACACGCCGATCGGCCCCTGCGCAGGCAGCAAATGCGCCGCATGATGGATCCGCTCCCGAAGCCGGGCCTGCTCCGGGGACAGCGCTGCGCCCGGCGAATGATGGGATGCGGAATGCTCGGCGCTCAAAACAACGTCGGGTTCAGGCGGCGCCCTCAGACCTTCTGCTTCCGGGGCGAGGACTTCGCCGCGCGCGGAGTGCCAGCCCTCGCGGGCTTGTACCATTCCTCGTGCGTCTCATCGATATCCACGTGACCGCCGGTCTTCTCATGGTTCTGGCGCCAGCCGTGCAGCGCCTCGAAGGCCGAGTGGTCCACGAAATCGACGGCGAGGTCGATGTCCACCGGATGCCCGGCGGGGATTTTTGAAAGCTCCGCGTTAAGTTTCGGCACCGAGGCAAAGGTGAGCGTTCCGCCGATGAGCACATGCCATTTGCCTTCGCGCTGTTCACTTGAGATTTCCGTGTTGGAGAGACGACGCAGCAGGAAAAAGATACTGAGGGCGAGGCCGATCCCGACACCGGCCAGGAGGTTCACGCAGGTCACACCGAGCACGGTGGCCCAGTAGATGAGGATTTCGTTGTGCTTCGTGAGTTCCTTGATGTGGTGGAGATTCACCAGATTCACGCCCACATGCACCAGCAGGCCGGCGAGCACGGCCAGCGGGATGCTTTCGATGACCTTCCCGGCGAAGAACGCGAAGACGAGAATCCACACGCCATGCAGGATCGCCGACCAGCGGGTGGCACCGCCCGCATTGATATTCGCCGACGAGCGCACGATGACGCCCGTGATCGGCAGGCCGCCGAGCAGGCCGGAGACGAGGTTGCCCGCGCCCTGGGCGGTCAGCTCCTTGTCGAGATTCGAGCGAACGCCCGAATGCAGCTTGTCGGTCGCCACCGCGCACAGCAGCGATTCGATGCTCGCAATGACCGCCACCGTAAGCACCGCGACGACGAATGCGCCCCATTTCGAGGCATCCGGCGGGACGAGCTTCGTCAGCTCAAAGGTCTCGGGCAGATCCACGCGCTTCACGTCCATTTTCATGAGGATGGAAACCACCGTGCCGACGACCACCGCCACCAGCGGTCCCGGGATCGCTTTCAACGCGGGCACCTTCAGCTTTTTCCACACGACCAGGATCGCAAACGTCAGGCACCCGAGAATCGCTGCCTGGACGCTCATCACGCCGAGCTGTTTGGGAATCCCGATCAGATTCACCAGCGGCGAACTTTGCGGCGAACCACCCAGCACGACGTGGATCTGCGCCAGCGCGATCGAAATGCCGATGCCCGCCAGCATCCCATGCACCACCGCCGGCGCGATGATCAGCGCCCCGCGCGCCACTTTGAACCAGCCGAGCAGCAACTGCACGCCCCCGGCGCATGCGGTGATGAGGCACATCGTCTGCCAGCCGAACTGCGCCACCAATCCCGCCACTACCACCGTCAGCCCCGCCGCGGGCCCCGACACCTGAAGCGGCGATCCCGCCAGCAGGCCCGTCAGGATTCCACCCGCGACCGCGCCGATCAGCCCGGCGACAATCGGCGCTCCGGATGCGAGCGCGATACCCAGCGAAAGCGGGAGCGCGATGAGAAAGACAACGAGCGATGCCGGAAGATCCCGGCGGAGATTGATGTTCATGGATTGGAAAAGCGAAGCGGCTTGGTGGTGGATAGAGGAAACGCGAAATCGGTGGAGTCGCGCACCGCCCCCGTCGCAAAGCGCAGGTTGGGCTGCGTGCATACACCAACAAGCTGAGAATCCCTTAACTATTTTTTCGGTAACGCGCCATTGCACACCTGATTGGCGGGCGTCCGACACGGGGAAACTTCTCGGCCGGACCCTCATCTGAGGCGAGGCCCACCGCGAAATCTCTTGCCTCCCACCGATGTTCGATAGATTCCAGCGCCCGCAGCGTCGGCCGTTTTGAATCGGCCGCAGCGTGGCCACGATGCCTGCAACCACTTCTCCGATTCCACCTTCCTCAGCCGAATCTCCCGCGATCCACTCGCGCATCCTGTCGCAACTCGCAGCGATCACCGGCGCCGAATTCGAACACGAACGCGCCAGGGTCGCCGTCCAGAATGCCAGCCGGGGCGGCTCGGATCCGCTGAGCTAGCTCGTCTCCGCAGCGGCGGAGGTGTACATGCATGTCTCCCCGATCCGGATGCCGCTCTCGGAGGCCATCTGGCAGGCGCACCAGAACACGCCCATCGTCATCTGGAATGCGAAGGAATCGCGCTGGCTGGTGATCACTTATGCAGGATGGTTTACCCTGCGGATCGCTGATGGCGATCACCCCACGCACCGGGTCACGATCTCGCGTTCGCAACTCGCGGAAATGCTCGGCCTCGGTGGAGTCCACGACGTCGTCGAAGCCGGCATCGTCCAGCCCGAGCGGCCTGCGCACGGGATGAGTTCGCACGGCGACCATGGTGCGCACGGCGGTGAACACGCCCACGCCAGTCCGGTGCAACGGTTCCTCGGACTCCTCCGCGCCGAAAAGCAGGATATTTGGACGCTGCTCATTTTCTCCGTCTTCGCCGGAATCCTGTACCTGGCCGCGCCACTCGCGGTGGATGCCGTCGTGAGCAATCTCGCGTTCGGCGGCCAGCAGGCGCCGTATTTGCAGGCCATCGTCGTGCTCTCCATCGCGCTCTTCGCGTGCCTGGCGCTGCAAGCCGTCGTCAATGGCTTCCAATACTACATCTCCGACATCATCCAGCGCCGCATCTTTGTGCGCACCGCCTCGGACCTCGCGTACCGGCTGCCGCGGGTGAAGGCCGAGGCACTCGACGATGTCCACGCGCCCGAACTGGTGAACCGCTTTCTCGATGTGGTTACCGTGCAGAAAAGCACCGCACTGCTCCTGCTCGATGGCGTGAATCTCGTCTTCGGCACGCTCATCGGCATGCTGCTGCTGGCGCTTTACCATCCGATCCTGTTGCTGTTCTCGGCGGTGTTGCTGGTGCTCATCGTGATCGTCCTGTGGATTTGCGGACGCGGCGCGGTGGATACCAGCATCAAGGAATCGCGGATGAAGTATGACCTCGTGAACTGGTTCGAGGAGATCGCGCACTTTCCGCTCCTCTTCAAGGGACCCGGCGGACACTCCATGGCCTACGAAAGGGCCAACCAGTTCGCATCCGAATACGTCACGGCGCGCGCCGCCCACTTCCGCATCCTCATGCGGCAGGTCGCCGGGCTGCTCACCCTCCAGGTATTCGCCGCGGCCGGGTTGCTCGGTGTCGGAGGATGGCTCGTCATCAGCCAGCAGATCACGCTCGGCCAGCTCGTCGCGAGCGAACTCATCCTGAGCACCATCGTCGCCTCGCTCGCGAAGCTCGGGAAGAAACTCGAGGCGTGGTACGACGCGATGGCCGCGATGGACAAGCTCGGCCACATCGTCGATCTGCCAATCGAGCGCGAGGACGGCGAACAGCCCGAGCGCCGCGAGGGCGGCGCGGAGGTGATCGCCAAGGGGCTTACCTTCGGCTATCTCGAAGGCTCGCCGCTTTTTGCCGAGCGGAGCTTTCACATCCGGCCCGGCACGCGCGCCTGCATCACCGGACCGCACGGCGCGGGCGCGAGTTCGCTGCTGGATATCCTCTTCGGCCTGCGGCAACCGACGGGCGGCTTTGTCACCATCGACGGGCTCGATCTCCGCACCTGGTACCTCGAAGCCCTGCGCCAGCACGTCCAGCTCATCCATCGCGACGAAATCGTCGATGCCACGATCGCCGAAAACCTCCGCCTCGGCCGCTCGGATATCGGCATGGACGAGATCCGCGACGCGCTCGCCCGGGTCGGTCTGCTCGACTATCTTCTGCACCGTCCCGAGGGTCTCAATCTCCGCCTCAAATTCGGCGGCGCGCCGCTGTCCGGCAACCAGCGCACGCGGCTCCTCCTCGCCCGCGCGCTCGTCCAGCGTCCGCGGTTGCTTCTGATCGATGAACTCTTCGACGGCCTGGACCCCGAGTCATTCCGGCAACTCGCGCCCGCCATCTTCGACAAGTCGCTCCCGTGGACCGTCATCGTCACGACGCGGGACCACGACGTGACGAATCTCTGCGATCAGATCATCGAGATCGCGTCCTGCCACCTCACGGACGGCACGGCACCCATCCAATCGAAACCATGACGACGCCATCGACACTCTCCGTCGCCCCACCGCTCCCCGCGCTCTCCCTCGCCGGGTCCGCCCGCTTCACGCACATCTTCAGCCGTGTGCTCGTTCTCGGCTTCGTCGTCCTCCTGGTGGCGCTGCTCTTCCTGCCGTGGCGACAGTTCATCGGCGGCATGGGGAAAGTGATCGCTTTCAACCCGCTGGACCGGCGCATCAACGTGGAAGCACAGGTCGCCGGGCGCGTGAAACATCTGCACGTCGTGGAAGGACAGCGTGTGAAAAAGGGCGACCTCATCATCGAGATCCAGGACAACGATCCTGATCTGATCGCAAACCTCAAAGCCCAGCGCGAAGCCATCGAAAGCCGTCGCGACTTCGGAAAAAGCCGGGTCGAATCGCTCGCCGCCCAGATCACCCAGCAGGAACTCGCCAAGAACCAAGCCATCGATGCCGCGGTCCAGCGCGTGGCCGGCGCGAAGATCGCCGCCGAGACGGCGCTGCTCAATTTCACCCGCACCGACTCCCTCGCCGCCAAGGGGCTCGCCTCCACGCGCGACCGCGAACTCGCCATCCTCCAGCGCGACTCCACCGCCGCCGAATTGAAATCCGCCGAGGCCGCCCTCAAGCGCACCGGCAACGACTTCGACGCCATGGTCTCCTCCATCCAGGCGCAAAAGGGCTCCGCCCTCGGCGAGGTGGCCGGGGCCGAGCGCGACCTTTCCGTCATCGACGTGCAGATCAACCAGAGCAGGCGCCAGATCGTCGAGGCCCCGCGCGAGGGCATCGTCCTGCAAGTCGCCGCGACCGACGGCACCTATCTGCGCCCCGGCTCGCTCATCTGCGTCATCATCCCGGAAACGGAGAGCCGCTTCGTCGAACTGTGGCTCGATGGCAACGACGTGGGGCTGGTCCATTCCCGCAGAGAGAAGAACGGGGTCGTCACTCCCGGCAGTCCGGTGAGGCTCGCATTCGAAGGCTGGCCCGCCGTGCAGGCCATCGGCTGGCCGAATCTCGCCATCGGCACCTTTGGCGGCGAGGTGATCTTTGTCGATGCCACCGACGACGGAAAAGGAAAGTTCCGCATCGTCGTCGCACCGGTCGAAGACAAGGTCGATCGCGGACGAGGCACCGTGGACGTCCCCTGGCCCGACAAGGATCGCTGGCTGCGGCAAGGGGTGCGCGCGAACGGATGGGTGATGCTCCAGAAGGTCCCGCTGTGGTACGAATTCTGGCGCCAGATCAACGGCTTCCCGCCGGTGGTCACCGGCGGTGCCGACAAATTCGATCCGACGAAGAAATGAGCACAGGCAAGTCAGGTGCCATCCTCGGGCTTTCATATTTCGGGCGGCGGGCGGCCGCACTCCTCGTGCTGCTGTCGTCTTTTGCGATCCGTCACTCGTCTCTCGCTGCGGAAAAGCCACTGCTTCTCCCCGACGTCCTTTCCAGCGTCGCCACCAGGTATCCGCCGTACCTCGCGGCATTGATCGAGCAGGACATCGCCAACGGTCGTGCGCGGCAGGCGCTCGGCGCATTCGATCTGAACCTCAACGGCACCGCCTCCTTTGCGCCGTCCGGCTTCTACGACGGCCAGACCGGCTACGCCACGCTCGACCAGCCGCTGCCGTTCTGGGGCGGCAACGTGTACGGTGGCTACCGCCTCAGCTCCGGATTCCTGCCGAACTACAACAAGGATCGCACCGGCGTCGATGGCGAGGCCGTGCTCGGTTTCCGCATCCCGCTGCTGCGCGACGGCACCATCGACAGGCGTCGCGCCACGCTCTTCCAGACGCGGATCGATCAGGAGCTCGCCGATCCGCTCATCCTGCGCCAGCACCTCGATTTCATCCGCGCCGCGACCATCGCGTATTACAACTGGCTCGCCGCCGGGCATCGCCTCGACCTCGCCGAGGAACTCCTCCGCATCGCGAAGGACCGTGACACCGCCATCGCCGAGCAGGTGAAAAAGGGCGCCTCGGCTCCGATCGTGCAGGTGGACAACCAGCGGCTCGTCGTCAGCCGCCAAATCGGCGTCGTGCAGGCGCTGCGCCGTTTTCAAGCCAGCGCGATCGAACTCTCGCTTTTCCACCGGACACCGACCGACGACCAGCCCATCGTCGTCCCGCGCAGCCGTCTTCCCAAGGCGTTCCCCGCCCACAAGGAGCCGCGCACCAGCCAGCTCGCCGAGGACATCGCGCGGGCCGCCAATTTCCGCCCCGAGATCCGGCGCATCGCGCTCACGATCGACAAGGCGCAAGTCGATCGCCGGCTCGCAAAAAACAACATGCTGCCCACTCTCGACTTCGGCTTGCAGGCCAACCAGGCCGTCGGCAGCAAAATTCCGAAGGACATCGAGAGGACGGAGATCGAGGCGAAGGTCGAGTTCAAGCTCCCCCTGCAACGCCGCGAGGCGAAAGGCTTCCTCGATGTCATCGATGCCCAGCTCGCCCGTCTCGAGAACGAAAAAAAATTCGCCCGCGACCGCATCACCGCCGACGTGCGCGACAGCTACAGCGCCATCATCGCCGCGTACGAGCAACTCAGGCAGACGCGCCGCAACGTGGATCTCTCGCAGCAGGTCCAGGACGCCGAAGCCGAGCGCCTCAAGCAAGGCGCGACCGATCTGCTCGCACTCCAAATCCGCGAGCAGGCGACCTTCGACGCCAAGGTGCTCGACGTCGAAGCCCACGCCGAATATTTCCGCGCGCAGGCGAACTACCGCGCCGCCATCGCCGCCGACGCGCCGTCCCGAGTCGTAAAAAAGGAAGCCTTAATCGGAAGATAGGAACTGCGCAGGACGCGGGTTTCTCAGCGCGTTGTGGAGCCGACAATCCTGTCGCCTGGCAGAATGGGCGCAGGTGGCAGGATGGCGCGGAGAAAACGGCATCCGCATCAGTCTGACCTGCACCGGACGAACCGTGCCGACAGATTGTCGGCACCACATTTCTTGCCGAAGGAATACATCTCTCGCGTGCGCCGTCGGTTCGCCGCAAATGACGCATTGTTTTCACAATAGTCACTTTTGCGTCATGCAATCGTAACATTAGTCCAGGATGGTCGAACACGAACAAACAAGAACCCAACACAGACCAACCACATGAACGATAGCACTCAGAGTCACACCACCGCTGCAAACGAGAACATCCTGCCATCGCACGTGCCCACGACCCGGCACCGCGCCGCACGCTGGCTCCTCGGCGCGCTGATGATGACGGCAATTTTCCCCAGCGTGGAAGCCGGCGACTATGAGCTGGGCAAGATCGCACTCAGCACCGGAGCCAAGACCGGCGAGTCGCTGTCGCTCGGCGACCAGCTCGAAAATCTGGGCCGCCTTTATCACAACAAGGACAACCCCTTTTTGCAGACCTTCTGGCTGCTGGGCCGCTATCACGGGCAGTACCACTGGGCGAGAGGCAGCGCGGCGAACGACGACGGCTATGAGTCACGACGCATCCGCTTGGGCGCGCAGGCCCACTTTTTCAACCACCTCACGCTGCACGCGCAGGCGATCAGCGGGTCGGATTTCGAGCCTTGGTATAACGGATTCACCGAGCTCTGGGCGCGCTGGACATTCAGCAATTCGCTGCAACTGACCATCGGCCAGCAAAAGCACCGCTTCTCCCACGACCGGAACGTGTCCAGCCGCTACATCCAGACTCTGGAGCGCAGCCTGATCATCAACATGTTCGGCGCGGACTACACCCCGGCCATCACGCTATCGGGGCAAAAGGGGAGGTTTGATTACTACACAGGCATCTTCTCCAACGCCACCGGCACCGACATGTGGAAGGCATTCACTGAACTGGACTCCGGCTATTCCTTCCTCTCCGCCGTCTATTACGACCTCGGCAAATCACTCGGGACAGACACGGCGTTCCTGCATGCGAGCTACGTACATAGTGACGCCAACAGGAGTGCGACAAACCTGAACCGGTTTGAAGACGGCATATCCTCCGCGCTGATTCTGACCAAAGGCCCGGCCTCCTTCATGGCCGAGGGCATCATCGGGCTCGGGGCCGCTGCCGGCGATGTCTATGGGCTCAACATCCAGCCGGGGTACTTCCTCACGGATAAATTGCAAATCGTCGGCCGCTACCAGGTCGCCGGATCGAGTGGCACCAACGGCCTCCGCGCCCAGAGCCGCTACGAGCGCCCGGCAGGTTTGCGCACGGGCGACCTCTACCAGGCCGGCTACCTCGGGCTGAACTACCACATCGCCAAGCACCGAATCAAACTCATGACCGGGGTCGAATACTCCACCCTCGGTGGGCGGGACGTCTGGACGGCGAGCACGATGGTGCGCGTCTTCTGGGGCCCGCATTCCGGCGGCGCCTTCCCGATGGCGACGATGCTCAAGGCAAACTGACCGTGGAGACTGTTGCTGATTTGCTTCCCAATCGCCGCACGTTTGTCACATTCGACCCGCAACCTCCACCACTCACCACGCCTGATGCCCTCGCACTACGAAGACTCGCTCCAGCACGACATTGATCGCATCAAGCACAAGGTCGCCGAGATGGCGCGGCTTGCGGAAGGTGCACTGGAGGCGTGCATCAAGGCCCTCGCCACGCGCGACCGGCAGCTTGCGTACGCGGTGATCTTGCGCGACCGGCGCATTGATGAATTGGAGAAGGAACTCGATCGGCTCTGCTTGGAATTTCTCATCCGCCAGCAGCCCGTCGCGCGCAGCCTGCGCTTTGCCTACATCACCATCCGCGTCACGCTGGAGTTGGAGCGCATCGGCGATTACGCGGAAAGTATCGCGCGGCAAATCCTCAAGCTGGCAAAGCTCGGCGCGCAGGTTCCCGTCGAGCGGTTCCAGCAGATCGCCAGCCTCAGCATCCCGATGCTGCGCGACGCGGTGAAGGCTTTCATCGCCGGCGATGAGGCGCTCGCGCGCGACGTGCTTGGGCGCGAATACGAGGTGGATGCGCTGCGGAATGTCATCAACAATGAGCTCTTCAAACTGCGCGCGGAAAACCTCATCCCGCTCGAGGCGCTCACGCCGCTGATGACCATCGCGCGACGCTTCGAGCGCGTGTCCGACCAGGCCACGAACATCTGCGAGGACGTGATCTACATGGTCGCCGGCGACTACCCGCGCAAGCTCGGCGGAGAGACATGGCGCATGGTCTTCATAGACGACCGCAATCACTGCCGCAGCCAGATGGCCGAGGCCATCGCCACGTCGCTCGCCCGCCCGCAGTTTGTCTTCGCCAGCGCCGGCCTCACGCCGACGAGCGTGGATCCCGGCACGGTGGAATTCATGCGTGGCAAAGGCGTGGACATCTCGAACGCCAAGACGCGCAGCGTCACGCAGCTCCCGAATCTCGACGCCGCGCAGATTATCGTCGCGCTCTCGCCCCCTGCGAAGAAGGCATTCCCGAAACCGACCAAGGCCGTGTGCCTCGACTGGAGCCTGCCGGATCCCTCGGCGGTCACCGGCACCGACGAGGAAAAGCACGCCGCCTACGAGTCCGCCTACCAGTTTCTCCGCGAGCACATCACCGAACTCTGCGACGCCGTGCTCAGCGACAGCATCGGCTGACCCAAATTTTCCAAAACCAACACATCACAGAATGAAACGCATCACCACACTCGCACTCGCCATCTTCGCGGTGGCCGGAATTTCCCTGACCGGCTGCAACAAGAAAGGTGGCAAGGGCATCTCGCTGCAAAACGTCGGTTCCGACACTATGGTGAACCTCGCCCAAGCATGGGCCGAGGCCTACCACGGTGTGAAGCCAGGCATCTCTGTGGAAGTCCTCGGCGGCGGCAGCGGCGTGGGCATCTCCTCGCTGATCAACGGCACGTGCGACATCGCGAACAGCTCGCGCAAGCTCGAAAAGGAGGAGGAGGAAAAGGCCACGGCAAAGTACGGCGGCAAGCACCCCACCGAACACCTTGTGGGCTACGACGCGCTCGCCATCTACGTCCACCCGAGCAACCCGATCACGGACATCTCCGTCGAGCAGCTCAGCGAAATCTACAAGGCGGGCGGCAAGTTCACCAAGTGGAGCGAAATCGGCGTCACCATGCCGGCCGGACAGGATCAGTTCGTCCTCGCCAGCCGGCAGAGCAACAGCGGCACCTACCATTATTTCCGCGAAGCAGTGCTCGGAAAAAAAAGCGATATGAGGCAGGGAGCCCGTGAGATGAGCGGCTCGAAGGATGTGGTGGAACTGGTCGCAGGCACTCCCTCGGCCATCGGTTTCAGCGGCATCGGCTACCGCACGGACAAGGTGAAAGTCATCAGGGTTTCCAAGAAGACCGGCGAGCCAAGCGTCGAGCCGACCATCCAAACCACCCTCGACAAGACATACCCCATCGCCCGCCCGATGTTCATGTATGTGCCGCCGACCGCAAAGCCCGAGGCCGAGGAATACATCAAGTGGATCCTCACCGCACCTGGGCAGAAAATCGTCATCGAGAGCGGCTATGTGCCGCTGGCGGAATTCGCACCCAAGGACGCAAAGTAACTTCACACGACCCGGATTCGCAGGCGGACGGCGCTTCAAAGGCACCGCCCGCCTTTTCCGCAAATGACAGGCTCCCGCTCCAAGTTCAGCATCTACGGCGAAAAGGCCATCGAACTGCTCATCCGCATCTGCGGGGCGAGCGCGATCGTATTTGTCTTCGCGATTTTCTTTTTCGTCTTCCGCGAAGGCGCGCCGATTTTGGCAAGCAAGGATTTCAGCCTCGGTCAGTTTCTCACAAGCACAGAGTGGTATCCCACTTCGATGAGCAATGTGCGCTTCGGCACGCTCGCGCTGCTCGCGGGAACGCTGAGCGTGACCGGCGTAGCGATGCTCATCGCGGTGCCATTCGGCCTTGGTGCGGCGATTTTTGTCTCGGAGTTTTGCACCGGGAAGACGCGGGAGATTCTGAAGGTCGTCATCGAGCTGCTAGCCGCGATTCCGAGCATCGTATGGGGCTTCATCGGCCTCACGGTGATGAATCCGTTAATCCAAAAACTCTTCCATGTGAACGTCGGCCTGAACGTGCTCAACGCCGCAATCCTCCTCGCGCTCATGAGCATCCCCGTGATGGTCAGCATCGGCGAGGACGCGCTGAAAGCCGTTCCCGACAGCTACCGCGAGGGCGCACTCGCGCTCGGCGCAACACGCTGGCAGATCATCTGGCGCGTGCTGCTGCCCGCGGCGAAGAACGGCCTGCTCGCCGCCGTGCTGCTCGGCGTGGGCCGCGCGGTCGGCGAAACGATGGCCGTGCTCATGGCCACCGGCCACGCGGTGCAGGTGCCGCACGGCATCTTCGACAGTTGCCGCACGCTCACCGCGACCATTGCCGCCGAACTCGGCGAAGCCAGCGAGGGCTCGCCGCACTACCGCGTGCTGTTCCTCATCGGCATCCTGCTTTTCACCATCACTTTCATCGTCAACCTCGTCGCCGACCTCGTGGTCAAAGGCATTCGCAAAAAATGAACATGCCAGCCGACGCACAGCCCGTGGCGCAGTTCGCCGAGACGCCCTTCACGCGGAAAAAGCAGCGCAGCGAGAAAATCGCGCGCGCCATTTTCGCCGTGATGGTCGCATGCATCATCATCCCACTCGTCCTCATCATCGGCTATCTCGTGAAGGAGGGCTTCTCGCTCATCTCGTGGAAATTTCTCACGACCAATCCGGTGAGCGGCATGCGCGCAGGCGGCATCTGGAGCGCGCTGCTCGGCACGTTCTGGCTCGTCGGCGTCTCGCTCTGCATCAGCGCGCCCATCGGCGTGCTCGCCGCCGTGTATCTGAACGAATACGCGAGGGACAACTGGTTCACCCGCGTCGTGAACCTGGCCGTGGTGAATCTCGCAGGCGTGCCGAGCATCGTCCACGCGCTCTTCGGCCTCGGCGCATTCGTGCTCTTTGCACACATGGGCCGCAGCATCCTCGCCGCCTCGCTCACGCTCGCGATCATGACCATGCCGGTCATCATCGCTTCGACGAAAGAAGCGCTCGCCGCGGTCCCGCGGCAATTCCGTGAGGCGTGCTGGAATGTCGGCGCGACGAAGTGGCAGACCATCTGGCGCATCGTGCTGCCAAACTCGATCAGCGGCATCCTCACCGGCGTGATTTTGCAGGTGAGCCGCACCGCCGGCGAGACGGCGCCGATCATGTTCACTGGCGCTGTATTTTACCGTCGCATCGAGGAGGGGAATTTTTTCGCATACGGCCTTGGAGATCAGTGCATGGCGCTCTCGATGCACCTTTTTACCGTGACGACGCAGGTCACGAACGCACCCCAAGCGCTGCCCTTCGCCATTGCCCTCGTGCTGCTCGGCCTCGTGGTGTTCGTAAACCTCACCGCCATCCTCGTGCGCTCATGGCTGCGCGGACGCAAAAAATGGTAACGCCCAAGGTCCAAGTCGAAAACCTCCGGCTCAGCTACGGGCCGAAGGAAGTCATCCACGGCATCTCGTTCGACATCGAGCCGAACGAAATCCTCGGCATCATCGGGCCTGCGCAGAGCGGCAAGACTTCGCTGCTGCGCTGCATCAACCGGACGATCGAATTCACCGTCGGCGCAAAGCCGACCGGCACGATCCGCGTGGACGGCGAGGACATCGCGAAAATGCGGAACGTGTATGAGCTGCGCCGCCGAGTCGGCATGGTCGCGCCGCTGCCCGTCGGCCTGCCGCTCTCGATCTACGACAACGTCGCCTTTGCCCCACGCGCAGCCGGCATGAAGAAGAAGAGTGAACTCGATACGCTCGTGGAAAAATGCCTCACCCAAGCCGCGCTGTGGGACGAAGTGAAAGACCGCCTCGACACGCTCGGCACGAAGCTCTCGGGCGGACAGCAGCAGCGGCTCACCATCGCGCGCGCCCTTTCGCACAGCCCGGAGATTCTGTGCCTCGATGAATTCAGCATCGCCATCGATCCCGTCACGACGATGCGCATCGAAGACGTGCTGAAGGTGCTGAAAAAAGAGATGACCATCATCCTCGTGACCAACCTCGTGCAACAGGCCCGTCGGCTCGCCGCGCGCACGATGTTCCTCTGGAACGGCGAAATCATCGAACTCGGACCGACCGAACAGCTCTTCGGCGACAAGCCGAAGGACAAACGCACGTATGATTACGTGAACGGAATTTTCGGATGAGCGACCAGCAACACAGCATCACCACGCGCGACGTGAAGCTCTGGTATGGAAAGTTCCAGGCGCTGAAGGGCATCAACGTGGACATCAAGCACGGGAAAATCACATCGCTCATCGGGCCGAGCGGCTGCGGGAAGACGACGCTGCTGCGCTGTTTCAACCGTGTGAACGAGCGCTACGGCAACGTGACCACGACCGGCGAGATCAAGCTGCTCGGCAAAAACATTTACGACGAGGACGTGTCGCTCATCGAGCTGCGCAAGTCCGTCGGCATGGTCTTTCAGCGACCGAACCCGCTGCCGCTTTCCATCTACGAAAATGTCGTCTTCGGCCTGCGCATCCACGCGGAATCGAAACCGAGCCGGGGTGATCTCGACGACGCCGTGGAGAAGGCGCTCACGGAAACGGGGCTGTGGAAGGATCTGAAAGATCGCCTCAACGACCGCGCCATCGGCCTCCAGCTCGAGCAGCAGCAGAAGCTCTGCATCGCGCGCCTGCTGCCGCTGAAGCCGCAGATCATCCTCATGGACGAGCCGTGCTCCGCTCTCGACGTGGACGGCACGCGCGCCATCGAGGAACTCATGTGGAGCCTCGCGGGCCGCTACACGATCGTCATCGTCACGCACAACATGGCGCAGGCGCGCCGGGCGAGCGACGAGACCATCTTCATGCTCATGGGCGAACTCATCGAGCACGCGCGCACCGAGGATCTCTTCCTCACCCCGCGCGACTCGCGCACCTCGGAATACATCGAGGGGCGCTACGGGTAGCCGCGCGCCGTGGCACCATTTTCCACTGGCGCTTCCGGTGCACGCGCATTTCACTCCCGCGCCATGTCCAATGCGCTCAGAATTTTCCTCGCCGCACTCGCGCTGTTCAACACTCAGCTTTCGCGCGCTGCGACACCGAAGGAACCCACGGAACCCGGCGAGGCCATCATCGTCAGCGGCGGCCTCTCACTTTACATCTGGGAAAAGTGGAAGGCGCAGCCGCATGACAAGTGGTGGCTGAATTTCATCCGCGCCGCGCAGCTCCGCATCGCGCAGATCCAGCAGCTCGATCCGCAGCGGCAGATCACATGGCTCGTGTACCGCCCCGGCTACATCACGCGCGGACGGCAGGACGGCCAGGACTACATCAGCGCGATCAACGGCATCCGCGAGTCGCTGCATGTGAAGCTCATGTGGTTCGACACGACCTCGCAGCTCCTGAACTACATCAACGCCGGCCAGCCGCGCGACCGCGTGAAAATCAACAACCTCGAGTTCTTCTGCCACAGCAACAAGGCGTGCTTCCTCTTCGACTACTCGAACAACATAGACAGCGCGTCGAAGGTCTGGCTGCACGAGAACGACATGAGGAAAATCAACCGCGGCATCTTCACGAAGGACGCGCTCGTGCGGAGCTGGGGCTGCCACACCGGCGAGAGCATGTCGTCGCGTTTCCGCTCGGCGACGGGCGTGCCGATGTGGGGGCTCACCGGCAAGAGCCAGTACATGACGGACGAGCTGCCCTTGCCCGCGACCGCCGCGGGTCACTGGACGCGGTGACTCACGTCTTATTCTTAATCCCAACCCCGCGGTGATCAGCCGCAGTGCCGGAGTGGGGCCTGAAGAGGAATAAGAATAGGATTAAGAATCAGATGACGACCCCACCCAATTTTCCAAAACACGAATGAAACTCCGCGACCTGCAGGCCATCTACGAAACGCCGTTCTTCGATCTCATCGGTCGCTCGCGCGAGGTGTATCTCGCGCATTGGAAAATGAACGAGGTGCAGCTCTGCACGCTGCTCTCGATCAAGACCGGCGGCTGCTCGGAGGACTGTGGCTATTGCGCCCAGTCGGCGCGCTACAACACGGGCGTCGAACGCGAGACGCTGATGTCGCCGGATGCCATCGAAGCCGTCGCCGTGCGCGCGAGGGAAAATGGCTCCACGCGATTCTGCATGGGCGCGGCGTGGAAGGGCGTGCGCAATGGCGACCCGCGTTTCGAGAGCGTGCTGGAGAGCGTGCGCCGCGTCGCGAAGCTCGGCATGGAGGTCTGCGTCACGCTCGGGCAGCTCGGTGAAAAGGAAGCCGTGCAGCTCAAGGATGCCGGCGTCACGGCCTACAACCACAACATCGACACCTCGCCGGAGCACTACCCGAGCATCGTCAGCACGCACACATTTCAGGATCGGCTCGACACCATCGGCCACGTGCAAAAGTCCGGCATGAGCGTGTGCTGCGGCGGCATCATTGGCATGGGCGAGACGGAACTCGATCGGCTGAAGATGCTCGAAGTCCTCACGAATTTCGATCCCGCGCCTGAGAGCGTGCCGATCAATTGCCTCATGCCCATGCCCGGCACGCCGCTCGACGAGCAGCCGCCCGTGGATATCTTCCAGCTCGTGCGCCTCATCGCCACCACGCGCATCGCGCTGCCGCGCGCAAAGGTGCGCCTCAGCGCAGGCCGCACGCGCCTCACGCGCGAAGGCCAGGCGCTGTGTTTCTTCGCCGGTGCGAATTCCATCTTCTACGGCGACAAGCTCCTCACCGCCGCAAACCCCGGCGTGAACGACGATCGCGCGCTGCTCGACGAACTGAACCTCAAGCCGCAGCCCGTGCACACCGGCGAGCACCCCGCCGGCAGCGAGTGCGGCACGGCGATGGCCTGCCTGTCGTAGCCGCGCTGGTGGAGCGCGACCTCCGGGCGCGCTTCGTTTTGCGTGCGCCGGGGGGAAACGCGCCCGGAGGTCGCGTTCCACCAACACTCCACTTTCCTTCCCGCGCGCACTGGCGCATTCTCCCCGCGCGATGACCACCGCAAACAAGATCACCATCGGCCGGATCCTCATGATCCCGTTCTTTGTGCTCATGGCCCTCTACTACGGGCGGAGCGTCGCGCACGGGCATCCTCAGCAATGGATGCGCCTCACAGCCATCGCCATCTTTGTCATCGCGGCGGCGAGCGACGGCATAGATGGCTACATCGCGCGCCGCTACAATCAGATGAGCAAGCTCGGCACCGTGCTCGATCCCATCGCGGACAAAGGGCTGCTCCTCGCAGCCATATTCACGCTCAGCTTTGGCAACTGGCAGTATGAATTTCCCCTCTGGTTTCCCGTGCTCGTCATCGCGCGCGACGTCGCGCTCGTCACGGGCGTGCTCGCAGTCTATTTCATCAATGGCGACGCCCGTGTGCGCCCGAGCTGGATGGGAAAATCGGCCACCGTCTCGCAGATGGTCGCCATCGGCTGCGCGATGCTTTTCACCGGCAGCGAATGGAAGGCGCGCATCGCGGGACACGAAGTCGCGTTTCTCGACATGCCGGTTTTTATCGCCGGTTTCTTCACGCTCATCTCTGGGTTGTTCTATATTCGCGACGGCATCCGACAGCTGCACTCGAAAGGCCACGGCGAGCCGCAGCCGCCGGGCAAGCTGCTCTAAAGGGGGCAATCCTTCTCGTGCACAGGTCCACTTGCAGCAAACAATGCGCGCAATCAGCCCTCAGACTGCGAATCAATCTTGTATGAAACTCACTGCCTTGAGCATCATCCTCGTCATCACGTTCCACTTGCAAGGATGCATTGTTGGCCGTGTCGTCACGGCTCCGATCCGGTACGGCCTGCATCGCGCGGAAATCGCGAGAGCCGAGAAACGCGGGGAGAGGCGGGCCGAAAAGCGCAGCGAGAAGGCAGCCGAAGACCGGGCGCCCGCCCCAAGTCATATTGACCGATCCGAGCTCCCGCCGCCCCCTGCGGAAGCCCCCGCGAATTAGCGCGCCGCTCCTTTCCTCTTTATCCCGGCACGATGCGCACGTTCCTCCTCACCGTCGCCTGCCTCGCATTCTCCGTGTTCGCCCGCGCCGAGTCCTTTGAGATCAAGGACGGCGACCGCGTCCTCTTCCTCGGCGACACGTTCCTCGAACGCGAGGGCACCTACGGTTACCTGGAGACGCGCATGGCCGAGCAGTTCCCCGACCGCAGTTCACCGTGCGCAATCTCGCCTTCAGCGCCGACACGCCGATCGGCTGGTCGCGCGCGTCGTTCGACCCGCCGGCGAAGGGTTTCGAACGGCTGAACCTCTGCGCCTTCCTCATGGAACTCGGCCGCCCCGGCCCATTCGACGCGAGCAAGAACAACGTCGCGCGCACGTGGCAGCTCACGGATTCGGAAAAAGTGGACGGCGCGCTGAAGCCCGTAGCCGCGGATGTAAATCCGCGGGCTGATCGTCTGCCCGGCACCGATCAGCCCGCGCTTTCACAAGCGCGGCTACAGGATGGCGCGCCCGCGATTTTTGCCTACACGCTTGTGGATGGCCGCCTCACGCGCGACCTGCTCGTGGAAAAACTCGCGCTGCTCGCGACCAAAAAGGACGCCGTGCATCTCACCGCGCGCTTCCAAGCTGCGACCACAGGCAAGGCAACGCTGAACCTCACCGGCATCCGCAAAGCGTGGCTCAACGGCCAGCCCCTCGCCCTCGCTAGCGAGCCTTCGCCGAGCGTGGATATGTCCGCCGACGCACACACCTTCACCGTGGAAGTGGACGCCAAATCCCCGCCCGAAGTCCTGCGCCTCGAATCGCCTGCGGTTTCATTCCTCGGGGACTGACGCACGACACGTGAGACGGTGTCTTTGAAAATAGCCCAGCGCTTCAGCGCTGGGAACCATCATGAGTGAAGGAACAAAGTCCCGCCAGGGACGGCAGAACCGAGCGGAGCAAGGAAGCCTGCCGAAGACAGCCCGCGGGACACGCGCGGCGGCGCGTGGCAACCGTTCTTTCGTCCCTGTATGGACTTCGCCCTTTCTGAATCCGGGAACCCAGTGCTGAAGCACTGGGCCATTCTCGAAATCTTGCCCTCGCCGGTCACTGACATGTGACCGCAGAAGCAGGAGCCGATTTTACTTTGCCGCCTGAGCCTCGCGCCGCTTGCGATAGAATTCCCGGATCGCCGCCTCGCTGAAACGCGCGTCGCTTTTCACGCTGTGGATCACGCTGTAGCCGCGCTCGACGAGGCGCTCCGGCGTATCCGGCAGGCCGTAGTGCTGCACGGCAAAAGGCTCGCCGTCGGCAGTCATCCCGTGCAGCCGCAGGCCGGTCGCGCACACGTACATGCTCAGCACCACATCCTCGCTGAAATGCGTCCCGAGCCAGAGGTGCGGGTCGTCGAGAAACCCGTGCTTTGCAAACCGCCGCACGGCCTCGCCGGTGAACGCATACGCGCCGCCGAGGATGAATTCCGCAGGCCGGTAGCCCGCGCGGATCGCCTCCGTGATCTGCCGACGTATCGTCGCACCACGTCCCCACAGATGCACTGTGAGATAGCCCCAGCCCGGCGGATTGCGCCACACGGCGAAGGGGCTCGCGAGCTTGCCAAGCATCTTGCGGAAACTGGTCTGATCGCGCACCGAGCCGTCGCACATGCGGTTGTAAAGTCCGACCATGCCGACATCGGGGCGGGCTGCGAGCGTGCGCAGGATTTTCTCCGCGAAGGGCGCGATGATGAGCGCATCCGTGTCGAGCTTCATCACGAACCCGCAGTCCGCATTCGCGTGCAGCCACGCGATCGCGAGCAGCATCCCGGCGGAGAGACCGCTCGTCTCGCCGATGCCGTGGCCGTTGCGCGTGTTGAAAATATTCACCAGCCGGCAGGTTGCGGTCGCGCGGAATTTTTCATCCAGCCGGCGATCCTTTCCGCCATCGTCAATGAACAGCACGAGCGGCGTCTCCGGCTCGTAGGCGAGCACGCTCGCGAGCACATCGCCCGCGCGCTCCACATCGTTCGCCGACGGGCCGACCGGGATGATGATGCCAAATTTTAACGCGGGCAGGCCGGGTCTCGGTGCGTTCTCAGGTGCTGACATCGCCATGTGCCTACCAACTGCGGTGATGATTCCAAGCCATACGTCGCTCCCCGGAGTGCAAACATCATGCCATCGCTCCCGCCCGCGTGAGCTTGGCCGTGACGCGCGGCCCGGTTCCCGCTACACCCACCCACTTCATGCCCGGAGAACTCCACGCATACCACGACTACGCGCAGCCCGATCCGCCGTATCAGCCGCTCCCGCCCGCGGCCCGCGTGCTCGACGCCGGCTGGAGCGACGGGAACTTCACCGCCGACATCGCCGCGCTCGGCCACCGCTGCCACGGCATTGATCTTTCGGCCGGCGGCATCGCACGCGCACGCGAGCGCTATCCCGGCATCGAGTCCTCGGCGTCCTCGCTGAATGACGACCGCCGCGCAGCCTTCCCCGGTGTCACGGCATTCGACGCGATCTATTCAGTCGAAGTCATCGAACACCTTTACTCGCCGGTCACATTTGCCCGCCGCGCGATGGAAGCGTTGCGCACCGGCGGGCTGCTGATCATCACGACTCCGTATTGGAAATACGCAAAAAATCTGCTGCTCGCGATCACCGGACGCATTGACCGCGCACTCACCGCGCTCTGGGAAGGCGGCCACATCAAGCACTGGTCGCGCGCCACGCTCACGCGACTGCTCACCGGGGCGGGCTTTGAATTCGTCGCCTTCCACGGTCGTGGACGCCCGATTCCCTTCCTCTGGACGAACATGGTTCGCATCGTGCGCAAACCCGGCGCATGAGCCCCCGCGTCGCGATCTGCATCGCCACCCACAACCGGCGCGACGAACTGATCCGCACCCTCGGTGTGCTCGCGGGACTCGATCCTGCGCCGGACGAAGTGCTCGTTGCCGCTGACGGCTGCACCGACGGCACGGACGAGTGGGTGCGGAAAAACCACCCAGGCGTGCGCCTCGTGATTCATCCGCAGCCGCACGGCTCCATCGCCTCGCGCAACGAACTCGGAGCGCTCTGTGAGAGCGACATTTTTGTGAGCCTCGATGACGACAGCTATCCGATCGAACGCGATTTCGTCGCACGAGTGCGGAAGATTTTTGCGGATAATCCGAGGCTCGCCATCGCTTCATTTCCGCAGCGGACGGACGAGTACCCGGAGACGCTCTCGCAGCCGGACTTCGGGGAGCCGCACTTCATCGGCAGCTATGCGAATTCGGCAGCGGCAATCCGGCGCTCCACATTCCGCG
>BJFP01000015.1:0-13150 GCA_014189875.1 Verrucomicrobiota bacterium
AGCCGCGCTGGAATGGCTTCCCGCGCCATCAACCTAGATTTCGGATCGTTCGGACTCCAGACCATCGAGCGCGCCTGGATCACCAACACCCAGATCGAAGCCGCCCGTGTCGCGATGACCCGCAACATGAAACGGAAGGGCAAGATGTGGATCCGAATCTTTCCCGACAAGTCGGTGACAGCGCGTCCCCCGGAGACCCGAATGGGCAAGGGCAAGGGCCAGCCTGAATACTGGGTGGCCACGGTTCGCCCCGGTAACATCCTTTTTGAAATTGACGGCATTTCCGAGACGCTCGCCCGCGAGTCGCTCCGGCTGGCCGCAGACAAGCTGCCGGTGCGCACGAAATTCCTGACGCGCCATAACTAATCGCCGAGCATGAAGAACAAAGAAATCCGCGAACTGACGCCTGACGAACTCCGGGCACGCAAACGGGAACTGCGCGAGCAGATCTTCCACCTCCGCCTCCAGCAGGCAGGCGGCCAGCTTGAAAAGCCGAGTGAACTCCGCAGCCTCCGCCGCGAGGTCGCGCGCATCGAGACTGTGCTCACCCAGAAGAACAACAGCGCGGTCTCGGCCGCCAAGTAACCATATTCCATGAGCGAAACTGCAACAGCTGAAACCATCGAACGCGGGCTCCGCAAGACCCGCGTCGGCGAGGTTGTCTCGAACAAGATGCAAAAGACGGTCGTCGTCAGAACGACCACTCGCGTGCCGCACCCGAAGTTCGGCAAGATCGTCAAAAGCGTCAAAAAATTCTATGCCCATGATGAGGAGCAAAAGGCGCAAGTCGGCGACCTCGTCCGCATCGTGGAAACCCGCCCGCTGAGCAAATTGAAGTGCTGGCGTGTCGTCGAAATCCTCAAGCACTAACAAACTCCGCGGCCTGATTAGGCTGCAAAATTTCCTATGCTCCAAATTCGTACTAGACTCGATGTTGCTGACAACACGGGCGCCCGCATGGCCAAGATGATTGGCGTGATCGGCAAACGCACGCTCATCGCCCATATTGGCGATGTCATCACTGCACACATCCGCGAGGCTCAGCCTGGCGGACAGGTGAAGAAGGGCGAAGTCGTCCGTGCAGTTGTCGTCCGCACCAAGCAGCCAATCCGCCGCGAGGACGGCAGCTATCTGCGCTTCGATAACAACGCAATCGTCATCATTGATAAGGATGAGAATCCCAAGGGCACCCGCATCTTCGGCCCTGTGGCACGCGAACTTCGCGAGAAAAATTTCATGAAGATTATCTCACTGGCCCCGGAGGTTCTCTAACATGTCAAACAGAATTAGCTTTCACGTCAAAAAAGGGGACACAGTCTCCATCATCAGCGGCAACCACAAGGGTGCCAGCGGAAAAATCCTCGCGGTCCTGCCTAAGAAGCAGCAGGTGCTCGTGGAGGGCGTGCGCATCATCAAGAAACACACCCGCCGGAGCCAGGACAACCAGACCGGCGGCATCATCGAGCGGGAAGGCCCGATCCATATCTCCAATGTGAAGCTCGTCGAAAAAGTGGAGCCCAAGAAGGAGTCCAAGAAGAAAAAGTAAGCCATGTCTGTCGAAATCCAGGAAGAATACAAAAACCGCGTGATCCCGGCCCTCAAGGCCGCGCATGGTTACACGAACATCAATCAGGTGCCCAAGGTGGAGAAGGTTGTCGTCAACACCTGCGTCAACCTCAACACCGGCGACGCCAAGCAGGCGCTCGAGGACGCGAAAAACGAACTCGCGACCATCACCGGCCAGAAGCCGGCCGAGACGAAATCGAAGAAGGCAATCTCCAACTTCAAGCTCCGCAAGGATCAGGCAATCGGCGCGAAAGTCACCCTGCGTGGCCGCCGGATGTATGAGTTCCTCGAGCGTCTCATCAAGGCAGCACTTCCACGCATCCGCGACTTTCGCGGCGTGAGCACCCGCGCATTCGATGGCAATGGCAACTATACGCTGGGTGTCTCGGACCAGTCCATCTTCCCCGAAATCGAGCTCGACCGCATCAAGCGGAACATCGGGTTTGACGTGACCATCGTCACCACCGCCCGCACCGATGCGGAGGCAAAGAGCCTCCTCACCGAACTGGGCATGCCATTTTCCGACAAGGCGCGCCTGAAGCGCGCACAACAGCAGGAACAGCCCGCTGCCTAATTAGACATGAGCGCACTTACCGATCCCATCGCAGACTTTCTCACCCGTCTTCGCAATGCCTGCAGCGCGGGCAAGACCGAAATCATGTCTCCTTATTCGAGGATGAGGGCTGAAATCGCCCGTATTCTCAAACAGGAAGGCTACATCTCCAACTTTGAAATCGAGACTGGCACAGGTCCACACGCCCAGTTAAAGGTCGTCAACAAATTCGTCAACCGCGCCCCGGCCATCACCGGCCTCAAGCGCGTATCCAAGCCCGGTCTGCGCCGCTATGTCGGCTCGACTGAAATCCCGCGCGTCCTCGGCGGGATTGGAATCAGCATCCTTTCCACTTCGAAGGGTCTGATGTCCGGGCGTGAAGCAAAGAAACAGAACGTCGGCGGTGAATTGCTGGCGTTTGTCTGGTAACTAGCTATGTCTCGAATCGGAAAAAAACTCATCGAACTGCCGGCCAATGTTAGCGTCAAGATTGGCGCTGACGGGCAGGTGAACGTCGAAGGCCCGAAAGGAAAGCTCGCCTGGACGCTCCCGAGCGGAGTGACCGGCAAGGTGGATGGCACGACAGTGACCGTCGCCTGCAGTTCGCCTTCCGCCGGAGCGCTGCACGGTCTCAGCCGCTCGCTGATCAATAACATGGTCATCGGCGTTGCCAGCGGCTACGTGAAGGAACTGGAAATTCAGGGCGTCGGATTCAAGGCGGCCGTGAAGGGAGCCATCCTTCAACTGAACCTCGGCTATTCGCATGAGATCAATCACCCGATTCCCGCGGGCGCAAAGGTGACCGTCACCGACAATACGAAGGTGCGCATCGAGGGAATTGACAAGCAGGTCGTGGGGCAGCTCGCCGCCGAGGTGCGGGGCTATTACCCGCCTGAGCCCTACAAGGGCAAGGGTGTCCGATACGTCGGCGAGAAAATCATACGCAAGGAAGGCAAAACCGTCCAGTAAGCCATGGCTAAGAACATCAAGAAAGCAAGCATCCAGATGCGCCACAAGCGCATCCGCAAAATTGTCTCCGGCACACAGGAGCGCCCGCGTCTCGCCGTCCATTTTAGCGGCAAGCACATCTATGCGCAGGTCATTGACGACAGCGTCGGCAGGACCATCGCGAGCGCAAACACGACGGAGGCCGGTCTCAAGGTCAAGCAGCCTCGTGCAAATGCGGTGACTGCGACGACCGTGGGCAAGCTGGTCGCCGAGCGCGCGAAGGCCAAGAACATCAGCAAGGTGGTCTTTGACCGCGGCGGTTTCATCTATCATGGCAAAGTGAAGGCGCTCGCCGACGCGGCGCGCGAAGGCGGACTGCAATTCTAATAAACTATGGCTGCTCATTCCAAAAACGATTCCAATTCCCGCGGCCCGAGGGGTCGCCGCCCGCAGCAATCGCGCACTCCGTCCGAGCCCGTGGATCGCGGCGTGGTGCTCGACGGCGTCTTCGCCGGACAGCCGCAGGCCGAGCTGATCGAGAAGCTCGTCTTCATCAACCGCTGTGCCAAGGTCGTGAAGGGCGGACGCCGCTTCAGCTTCAGCGCGTTGCTCGTCATCGGTGACAAGCAGGGACGTGTTGGCGTCGGATTCGGCAAGGCAAACGAAGTCTCCGAGGCCATCCGCAAGGCCGGCGACAAGGGCCGCAAGAATCTCAACCGCTATGCCATCAGCAAAATGACGATTCCGCATGAGGTCGTGGGATTGCACGGCGGCGGCCACGTCATCCTAAAGCCTGCGAGCCCCGGAACCGGGATCAAGGCGGGCGGCGCAGTCCGTGCCGTGTGCGATGCGGTCGGCATCAAGAACATCCTCGCGAAGAGCCTCGGCTCCTCGAACCACGCCAACGTGCTGAAGGCGACACTTAACGCGCTCGGCAAGCTCCGGCAGCGTGACGCTGTGATGAAAATCCGCGGGATCACCCTGAAGCCCCAGCCAGTCAGCTAACAATCATCCGGGTGTCTCCATTAGTCGCAACAAATGCTTGTGACGCGAGATAGCCAACCAGAGAAAACTACAAGATGAACCTCTCAAATCTCAAACCCCGTCCCGGTTCCAAGCATCGCGTGAAGCGCCTTGGAAACGGCGAAAGCAGCGGCAAAGGAAAGACCTGCGGCAAAGGCCACAAGGGCCAGAAAGCGCGCAGTGGCGGCAGCATCCGTCTCGGGTTCGAAGGCGGCCAGATGCCGCTTATCCGCCGCGTCCCGAAGCGCGGCTTCAACAACGCGGTGTTCAAGACCAAATGGGCGATTGTCAATATGGACTCGCTGGATCGTTTTGACGCAGGCGCGACGGTTGATCAGGAAGCGCTCTTGAAGGCCGGTGTTATCAAGCGCCCGTTTGAAGGCGTGAAGATTCTGGCCTCCGGCGAACTGACAAAGAAGCTTTCCGTGGTCGCGAACCACGCCAGTGCTGCCGCGAAGGCCGCCATCGAAAAGGCGGGCGGGAGCCTCACCATCAAGTAAGGAGCATGGTTCTTAGCCAGCGGATTAATAATACTGTCCGCCGAAGGGGTTGATGAACCTAGCCTGGCCTCCTGCAAATTCTGCCGAATGATCTCCGCATTTTTCAACATCCGCAAGATACCGGAACTCCGGAACCGGGTTCTGTTCACCCTGCTGATGGTGGTGCTCTACCGGGTCGGCTGCACGATTACCTGCCCTGGCGTCAATGCGAGCGTCCTCAAGCATTACTTCGTCGAGCGGATGAACAACAGCGGCGAGGGCGGAGGGGCCGCGGCGCTGTTCAATATTTTCAGCGGTGGTGCGCTTGAGCAGTGCGCGCTGTTCTCGCTCGGCGTGATGCCTTACATCAGCGCGAGCATCATGATGCAATTGCTGACGGCGGTGATCCCGCAGCTAGGCAAGCTGTCCAAAGAGGACGGCGGCAGGCAAAAAATTGGGCAATATACACGATACGTCACCATCATCCTCTGCGTGTTCCAGGGATTCCTGATGACAAAGCAGTTTGTCAGTCCGTCGGATTCCATCCTGCCTGGAATCCACGAAACGATGGCGCTTCACGGACAGTTAGTGCCCGAGAATGGATTTTGGTTTCAACTGGTTTGCGTGATTAGCCTTACCGCCGGCACGATGCTGTTGATGTGGCTGGGCGACCAGATCACCGACCGCGGAGTCGGCAACGGCATGTCGCTCATCATTGCAGTCGGCATTGTGGCACGCCTGCCCGCGGCGCTGGTGCAGGCTTGGAAGACGGTCGTCCCGACCGGGGCCGGAGTTGCGAGCGTGGCACCAATGAAGTTGGTCCTCATGCTGGCGTTTCTAGTGCTCGTGATCGCAGGGGTGATCTGTCTCACACAGGCGCAGCGACGCGTGACCATCCAGTATGCGAAGCGTGTCGTAGGCCGGAAGGTCTATGGCGGAGTCGCGCAATACATGCCGCTGAAGGTCAACTACGCGGGCGTCATGCCCATCATCTTCGGCCAGGCGCTGCTGGTGTTCCCATCCACGATGATTTTGATGATGGCTCCGAATGCACCGTGGGCGAAGAAATTCTCCGACGCGCTGCAAAATGGATGGCCTTACTATGTCATCTACAGCCTCCTGATTTTCTTCTTCAGCTATTTCTGGGTCGCTACGCAGTTCCAGCCTCAGCAAATCGCGGACGATCTGAAGAAGGCGGGCGGCTACATCCCCGGAGTGCGCCCCGGCAAGCCGACGGCTGAATTTCTCGATCGGTCAATGACCCGCCTGACTTTCGCAGGTGCGATGTTCCTGCTGGTGATCGCATTGCTCCCCGCGATGCTCACCCGGCAGGCTGGCATCCCGGCGCTCGCGGCGCAATTTTTCGGCGGCACGAGCATCCTCATCGTGGTTGGTGTGGTGCTCGACACCATGCGGCAGATCGAGACGCATCTCCTCCAGCGGCACTACGACGGATTTTTGCGGAAGGGCAAGCTTCGCGGACGCTTCGAGCGCACACCGGAACAGCGCGGCGAATCCATCGGCAACACGACGCTGGTCTGGCTGGCCGTCGGTGCGGCGCTTCTGGTGCTCGGAGGCGTTGTTGCTTTCTTCATGAGCAGGTTTGCACATTAGGCAGCCGCTTGAGTGCATTGCTTTCCATCGCAGGTCAGGCCCGTTTTCCCGCTTCACTCCGAGGATGATTCCCATCAAGTCCGAGCGTGAGATTGATAAGATGCGGGAAGCCTGCGCGACTGCTGCCAAGGTGCTCGACAAACTTGCGATGCTGGTGCGCCCAGGCGTGACGACCGGCGACATTGACGAGGCCGCCGCCGATTTCATGTCCGATGAGCAGAGTCGCAGCGCATTTCTCGGCTATCGGAATTTTCCCGGCAACATCTGCATCTCCGTGAATGAGGAGGTGGTCCACGGAATCGGCGGCACCCGCCGAATCCAGTACGGCGACATCGTGAAGCTCGATGTCGGCGTGATCAAAGGCGGATGGGTCGGCGACACCGCGAAGACCGTCCCCGTGGGCGCGATCAAGCCTGCTTGGGCACGGTTGCTTGCCGTCACCGAGGACATCCTCGACCGCGTGATTCCGATCGCCGAGGCCGGGCGTCGCGTCGGCGACATCTCCGCATTCATCGAGGACGAAGTGCTCGCGAATGGTTACAACGTCGTGCGCGAATTTGTCGGCCACGGCGTCGGGCGGAACCTACACGAAGAGCCGCAGATTCCGAACTTCGGTCGCGCCGGAACCGGCCCGCGGCTGAAGGCCGGCATGACGCTCGCGATCGAGCCCATGGTGAATCTCGGGAGCGCGGCAGTCCGCACGCTTGAGGATGACTGGACTGTCGTGACCGCGGACCACATGCCCAGCGCGCATTTCGAGCACACCGTGCTCATCACAAAAGGGGAGCCGCAAATTCTCACCTGGCGCGAGAAGATGGTCGCCAAATGAACATGAGAGCCTTTTCTCCTCTCCACGCCGTGCTAAAAGTTTTTCCAAGATCCGTGCATTCACAGCTTGCCATCATGCGGACTTCTGATAGGAATTCCAATTCGGCATCACCGAACACCGGTCGCGAACCGGTGCAAGTAGCCACCTAGCGCACGAGGCGCCCGCACTCCAAAGCGGGCACCCCGGGCGATTTTTTGTCCTCTCGAAACCAACTAAGAAATAATCATGAAAGTCAGAGCATCAGTCAAAAGGCAGTGTGAAACCTGCCGCGTCGTGCGTCGCAAAGGCGTCGTGCGCGTCATCTGCAAAAACCCGCGCCACAAGCAGCGTCAGGGCTAATCTTAACTCACACCACCCATGCCACGAATTCTCGGCGTTGACATCCCAGGCGACAAACGAATCGAAGTGTCGCTTCCCTACATTTACGGCATCGGGCCGAGCAATGCGAAAAAAGTGCTCGAAGATGCCAACGTGGATCCGAACCTGCGCGCGAAGGATCTTTCGCCCGAGCAGCTCAACGCGATCATCCACGCCATCTCCGCACGGAAGATTTTGATCGAGGGCGACCTCCGTCGTGATTTGCAGATGAACCTCAAGCGCCTTCAGGCGATCAACTGCTACCGCGGGATCCGGCACCGCCGCGGCCTGCCCGTCCGCGGACAGCGCACGCAGACGAATGCCCGCACCCGCAAGGGCCCGCGCAAGACCGTCGGCGTTCAGCGCGCCAAGGATGCACCCGCAACCAAGGCATAATTTTCAAACCAATCCGAATTCCGAACCATGGCTGACACCGAAAACACTCCTGCACCCGCACCCGCGCCTGAAGCGGCTGCACCTGCACCTGCCGCCGCCGCTCCGGCGGAGGCAAAACCCAAGGCTACCAAGAAGGCCGCTCCGAAAAAGAAAGAAGGCGCCGAGGGCGCAGCCGCTCCCGGTGCTGCAGTTCCTGCAGCCGCCGACCTCTCGCTCGACCTGAATGCCGGCATCGAGCCGATCAAGGTCATCAAGGCGAAGGGAAGCAAGAACGTCGCAGTCGGTATCGCGCACGTCCTCGCATCTTTCAACAACACCGTCGTGAGCATCACCGACCAGCGCGGCAACGTGCTTGGCTGGTCGAGTGCCGGCAAAGTCGGCTTCAAAGGCTCGCGCAAAAGCACGGCCTATGCGGCGCAGATGGTCGCGCAGGACGCCTGCCGCCAGGCCATGGGCCACGGCGTGCGTGAAGTCGAAGTCCGCGTGAAGGGCCCTGGCTCAGGACGCGAATCCGCCATCCGCGCGATCCAGGCCGTCGGCTTGGAAATTTCCATCATCAAAGACGTGACGCCTGTGCCGCACAACGGCTGCCGTCCGCCCAAAGCCCGCCGCGTTTAATCCTTATCCCGTAAAATCACATGGCTCGTTACACCGGACCCAAAGACAGAATCGCCCGCCGTTACGGCACGCCGCTTTTCGGCCCCACCAAATACCTTGAGCGGAAGAACTATCCGCCAGGCATGCACGGCCCGAAAGGCAGCCGCCGCAAGACCAGCGAATACTCGCTCGCCCTCGCCGAGAAGCAGAAGCTCCGCTACCAGTATGGCCTGCTGGAGCGCCAGTTCCGCCTCACCTTCGAGATCGCCAGCAACACGCGTGGCGTCACCGGCGAAATCCTGCTCCAGCTCCTTGAGCGCCGCCTCGACAACGTCGTTTATCGCCTCGGCTTTGCAAACAGTCGCAACGCTGCGCGCCAGATGGTGAGCCATGGCCACGTGCAGGTGAACGGCCGCAAGGTGGACGTGAGCAGCTTCTCCTGCAAGCCGGGCGATGTCGTCACGGTGAAGGAAAAGCCCGCATCCCGCCGCCTCGCGACGAAGAACCTCGAACTCACGCAGATCGCGCCCGTGCCGGACTGGCTGACGGTGAACAAGGACGCCTTCACGGGCACCGTCACCCGCATCCCGACCCGCGAGGAGATCGCGCCGATCGTCAACGAGCAGCTCATCGTCGAGCTTTACTCGAAGGCGTAGTCGGGACGCTTCCAGACAAGTTTCAGAAAGCCCCGGTGTCGTCATGGCACCGGGGTTTTTCTTTTCCGGGAAAATTCACGGGCATCGATCCTACAAAGCTTGGGACAGGATTGCTGGATTTCTCCGGGGAAATGCGCACGCAGTTCAACGGCTATTCCGTGCGAAATTCCCCCGCGGCACGGAGAACCTGCTCTACGAGCGGTTCTGCAAACCAACACCCGACTTTTTCCCGCAATGTCAAGATCACGGGCCGGATTGCGGGGAGGTGTCCGGTTTGCGTCGCGAGCATGAGGATGCCGAGATGCCCGGTGACAGGCAGGCCGAGACCGAGTGCTGCGCGCCGCCCCAATTTGCTCATCGAGCAGGATGGCATCTGCGTGGAGTTCAAGTGCGAGTGCGAGTGCGAGTGCGAGTGCGAGTGCGAGTGCGAGTGCGAGTGCGAGTGCGAGGGCTCGCCGAGATCCAGATGTGCATCGCGGACTGCGGAGGGAATGGAAGAGGGAGCGCAGACTTCGAGCCATCCGGGAAGGATTGGGTGGGTTTGCAGGAGCTCGGCGCGGACGGCGGGTGGGATGATGACGTGCTGGAAAAGCTCAGGCAGCAGGTGATCGAGCCCTGTCTGCAACAGTGCGGTGATCGGGGAAGTGTCGCTGACGACAAGCATTGGTCAGCGGCATATGGCCGAGTTCCACGGCGATGTGCTCAGCCATGTTCATCGCGAAGGCCGTCTTGCCCATCGAGGGGCGCGCCGCGATGACGAACATTTCCGCGCCGTGAAGTCCGTCGGTGAGCTTGTCCAGCTTTGCAAAGCCCGTGGAATACGTGCCGCTCGGGATAGACTGATAGCCTTAAGATTACGATTAGGAATAAGACGATGGATGGCGCTGCGCGCGGAGCGGGGTGGTCGCCGGGGACGGCAGCGCTCCATGGGCGCGCTCCACTCGCGCGCCGCTACTGCTTGTGCCAAGTGCGCAGGCACATCATCGCGGCGCCGGCGGCCTTCGCGAATTCCTGCGCGGGGCCGGTGACGGTGACGCGCAGCTCCTCGATGGCGTTTAGCTTCACGAGCAGGACGCTTTTTTGAAAACGCTTGCCGGCAAGATCGTAGGAAACGCGGAACTCGATGGTCTTCCAGCCGTTGAGCGGGAGCGGATCGAGGGTGTCGGCTTCGAGCGTGACGTTTGCGGCCTCCTTGCCGGGAAGCGTGAGCATGGCTTCGCGCAGGGTCTTGCGCTCGGCTTCGGACTTCGGGAGGACGGGCTTGGCCGAGAGGGTGAAGGTGACGGTGCTGTGCGGGGCGGCTTCGCTTGAGAGGTTTGCGCGTTCGGAGTTGCCGTCAATTTTCCATCCCGCGGGTGGCTTGATGAAGACGCGCTTCGGGCCGTCCTGAAAATACGGGAGCTTCATGACGAGGCCGTCGGCATCCACATCGGCGAACTGCGGGGTGAGGTCGAGCGCGCGCGCGGTGGCGGTGAGCGAGAGTGCGGCGATGAGGGCGAGCGAGGTATGGCGCATGAGTTAATGTAACTTCGGCAATCAAACAGGTGGCAATTCCCTCTTAATCTTATTCGTGAGCTTACTCATCATCTCAGTGTGGTTGAAGGAAGGCTTAGTGTTGGGATTAGGATTAAGAGCGGGAGCCATCCGCTTTTGTTGCCGGGTCAGAAGCGGCGCCACGTGCCGCGCGAATAGGTGGTGACGCAGAACAGCCCGGGGCAGGGATGCTTGGCAAAATCGGAGTTCGCGCTCCAGATGCGGTTCGGCGGCGAGTAGATGTCGCCGGTGGACCACGGGCCGGTGAAGATCGTCGAGGTGAAGAGCTGCACCATGGAGCCCTTGAAGGTGAATGGCACGCCGGTCCAGTTTTCCAGGAAGCGCGGAAAATTATGCGCACCGCCGCTCGGGCCGTAGGTGACTCCGGTGCCGGGATTCACGTAGCCGGTCGGGATCGTGCCGGCCATGATGGCGGTCTCCACGGTCGTCGCGCTCGCGGTGCGCGCGGTGCCGGGGAGGATCGTGCTCGGATCCAGCGGATTGTCCACGCCGTGGAGCGGGTTGCCGGCGTTGGTGTCACTCCACGCGTTTGAGAGGATCATCACGGCGTCGGCCATCACCGCGCTCGGCACTGCGGGCGTGCCGGAGTAGCTGTTGTAGTCGCCCTTGATGTAGATGCCCGCGTCGGTTGCGACGCTGAAGCCGCGCACGTCGGGCGGCGAATCCACGGGCTGATCGTAGGTCGGAAGCTTTACGCCATTTTCGAGACGGAAGGCGCGCTTCGTCGTGTCGGGGCTTGTGTCCGAAAAATACACGATGCCGTTGAAGCGGTTCGCGGGGCTTGCCGCGCCGTTCATGAGCAGGACTGCGGCGGCAAATTTGGAGACGTCCACCGGTGTCACGGAGACGTTCTGCTGCTCGCGGCGATCATACATCGGGGCGCGGATGCCGATGGCATCCACGACCTTTGCGGCGACGGCGGGATCCACGGGATTGTTGTCGTGGCCGAGGACGGTGACGGTCTGCACGGGCGGATTTCCGGCGACCTGCGTCTGCGTCACGGAGATTTTGAGCGAGGCCTGGTTGTAAAAACGGTAGCGCGCGATGGTCGGCGGATCGGAGTAGCCGCTGTCGGCCCGCTGGAGCAGTTCGCGGTAGCTGTCGTTGTTGGGGTTCGCGTCGCCGGTGTTGAATTCGTTGCGCATGTCCTTGCCCGCGGGCTCGAACCGGCTTTTGGCCTTGCTGAGTTGCGAGGATTTCGAACCGGCATACGTCGGCGGCTGCCAGTTGCCCATGGCATAGCCGGTCGCAGCGGGCGGC
The DNA here is from genome assembly GCA_014189875.1 of Verrucomicrobiota bacterium. Taxonomy (GTDB): domain Bacteria; phylum Verrucomicrobiota; class Verrucomicrobiia; order Chthoniobacterales; family Chthoniobacteraceae; genus SXWH01. Next base: position 11,833 of record BJFP01000015.1, read on the forward strand.
TGCTCGGTGTAGCCGTAGTTTTTGTTGTATGAGACGTAGCTCTGGAAGGTGAGGCCCTTCCCCACCATGCCCGATGCGTAGAGGTGGTGGTTCGTGACGACCGGGCCATTGATGACCATCGTCTCGCCGGGGTGCAGCTCGAGGTCGTCCTCGAAGAAGATCGCCGTCTGGAAAATCGGCGCATCCGATCGCGTGAACCTGCGGCGGATCTCCACTGTGGGCGTGTGCGAGATGGAGGGCATCCCCACCGCGACGCGCGCCTCGTACATCGTGTTGATGGAATACATCCCGTTAAAGCCAGGCAGCGAGCCCATGCTGGTGACCGCGGTTCCGCTCGGCACGGCGACGCCGAACGAATCCACCTCGGTGAGGGTGTGCGTGGGCTGGCCTTGGAAGGTGCTTGGAAAAATCGCACCGGCGAATCCCGGATGCACGCTCGTCGGCACGGGGATCGGCTGCGAGATCGCGTCCAGATCCGCCTGCACGGCCCGCTGGCCGAGCGGGAGAGATTTTACCGTCCTCTTCCATTGGTCGTACATGCGATCCAGTTCGCCGTCGGCGATGGAGATGGCATTCGTGAGTTCGCGCGAGTCGCGCGCCAGCCGCCCGGCGTGCTGCGTGAAGAGCACCGCGACTCCGACGAGCGTCGAGAGCAGGAGCACGATGATCATCGTCGGGACGATCATGTGGCCGGAATTGTCGGGGCGTGTGCGCATGGGCGGTCAGTCAATGACGGGCGGCGGCGTGGGCGTGGGCGTGGGTGCGGGCGTGGGCGTCGGAGTCGGAGTCGGTGTGGGCACCGGCGTGGGCGTTGGCGGCGGAGTGGGCGTGGGCGTCGGCGTGGGGGGTGGTGCGGGCGTGGGCGTCGGAGTCGGCGTGGGGAAAGGCGTGGGTGTGGGCACGGGAGTGGGTGTCGGCACGGGCGTCGGGGCGGGCGTGGGTGTCGGCGTGACGACCGGAAGCGGATCGGCGGTCGCGAACTGCTCGTGCTCCGCGCTCTTCCACACGAGGGCCGAGTTTACCGCGAGATTCGAGTTGAAGGCCGCGTTCTTCCGGCTGTCGTATTCCCGCGCCTGGATCTGCAGATTCACCCGCACTGCGCGATATTCCGGGTCGCGCGTGAGGATCGCCGCCGTCGGATCGCCGGTGAAGGAAAATGGCAGCGCGCCGCCATTGTCCGCGCGCAGGTTGCTCGCGAGGACACGGTAGTTCGCCCGGTCGTTGAATGCCGCCGCGCCGTCCGTCCCCACGCTCTTGGCCACGGGGTAGTGGCGCAGCTCCATCGAATTCGTCCCGGCGATCGGAACCGCGATGAAGA
>BJFP01000015.1:13160-27897 GCA_014189875.1 Verrucomicrobiota bacterium
AGGCTCATCCGCTCGACATACGCAGGCGAATTCGTCGCCACGAAGGCCGGCTTCGGCGTGGTCTGCGGTGGCAGCGACAGCTCGCCGAGCGTCTTTGCAAATTGCAGCGTCAGCTCCGCGCCCGATGTCACCACGCCCGTCACCGGCGCGGAGATCTGCGGGTATGGCGTGATCACGATGTCGCCCGTGATGATCGGAGAGCTGCTCGTCGCGACGTAGATCGCGCTGTCCGTCGATCCGGCGTCGCGCGTCAGCTTGTGCGCGTGCCCGACCGCGATCCGGAATTTCACGCCGGCCGCCGGCACCCAGTTTTCCGCGACACTCGGATCACCGTCGCCATTGGCATCAATCGCCGGCAAGTCGTTTCCGCCCGCATCCGTGAGCGTCGGCTGCTCCACGGCTTCGTACATGCGCGCGCTCATCGCCTGCATCGAGCTGCGCGCCGTCTGCTGCACGGTGGAGATTTGGAAGATCTTCGTGTAGAGCACCGTGCCCCCGTTCAGCATCACGTAGATCACGCCGCCCATGAACGCCACGATGCCCACCGTCACGAGCAGCTCGACGAGCGTGAAGGCGCGGCAGCGCGCGGAGCGATGACGGGGTCTCATGTTCATGTCAGTCTGCGGATCGGACCGTCACCATCTGCTGCGAGTGCGCCTTGCCGTCGTAGGTGTAGTCCAGGCGCATCGTCACCCAGAGCAGGTAGTCGGTGTCCGTGACAAACTGCACCTTGCGATAAAGGCGCCCGCTGACATTGCGCGACACGTCCATCTGGTCGCTGTAAATCGGCACCGTCTCCGCGGGGTTCCAAGTGTCCGCCTCGCTGAACGGGTTCCACTGCACCCAGTATCCCGCGCTCGAATCGAACGGCACGGTGTTGTCCGTGATCGTCGGCGCGATGATCCCGGTCGGATAATCCGCATCGTCCCAGCCGCGCGTCAGCGCCTGATCCACGGCGTTGCGCAGGATGATCTGCGCGCTCGCGTAGTTCCGGTTGTCCGCCGCGTTCCGGTGCAGCCGGCACATCGCCATGAAGACCGTGCCGCCGATGATCCCAAGGATCGCCACCGCCACCATCACCTCGACAAGGCTGAATCCCCCGCGTCCCCGTCGTGGGTGCGAGGGACGCGCCATTATTTTCGCGGACCACAGCATCATTCTGCGAGGATTTAGCATTCCCTGTGCCCGTGCGCTTCCCGACCCGAGGGCATCGCCTGGGGGCAAAAACCCCCGCCACTCCGCAGTTTCTGACGCTGCGCGGGCCCTACTCGCTGAAATCCGTGTCCGGCTTCGTCAGATCGAGTTCCTTGATCCACGCATTGCGATAGCGCACGTCGTGCCCTTCGCACTGGAGCTTGATGCCACCCGGCGTGTCCGTGATTCCCTTGCCGCCGTCGTTGCCACCGTCGAGGCCCGACTTCGGCCCGCCCCGCGCCCCGTTTCAATCACGCCCGGGCGCAAAGGCGCGGCGGCACGAGGAGGTTCGACATCCGTGAAGTCAGCGGCGACATTGCGCCATGCCGAAACCCATCACTGTGCGCGAACCTTCGCCGCTGCTTGCCACCCTTTTTGCCGAATGGCCGCAAGAGAAGAAAAAACAGATCCGCACGTGGCTGAAATTCCAGGCGGTGACGGTGAACGGGCGGCCGGTGTCGCAGTTCGATCATCCGCTGAAGAAGGGCGATGTCGTGGCGGTGCGCACGGACCGGTTCGCGGTGCCGAAGACGAAGCTCGGCGGCGGGATGAAGGTGTTCTTCGAGGATGCGCACCTGATCGTGATTGATAAGCCGTCGGGCCTGCTGAGCATCGCGAGCGAGGCGGAGCCGGAAAAGACGGCCTACTTCCAGCTCACGGAATATCTGCGCCTCGGCAACCCGCGCGCGAAGGAGCGCGTGTGGATCGTCCACCGGCTCGACCGCGAGACTTCGGGGCTGATGGTCTTTGCGAAGACGCCGCTGGTGAAGGAGACGCTGCAAAAATCGTGGGACACTTTCGAGAAGCGTTACGAGGCGGTCGTCGAGGGCAGGCTGCCGGGGGAGAGCGGCAAGTTCGAGTCGGACCTCGATGAGTCGAATCCCTACCGCGTCCACAGCGCGCCGCGCAGCGACCTGACGCGGCACGCGGTGACACACTGGCGCGTGCTCGCGAAGAGCACATGGCGATCGCTCGTCGAGCTGACGCTCGAAACAGGACGGCGCCACCAGATCCGCGTGCATCTCGCCGACGCGGGATGCCCGATCGTGGGCGACGAGAAATACGGCGCGAAGAGCGATCCCGCGGGCCGTCTCGGGCTGCACTCGTGCATGTTGAAATTTTCGCACCCCGTCACGCGCGAGGAGATGCGCTTCGAGTCGCCGTTGCCGAAGGATCTCGCGGCGCTCGTGCGCGCGCCACGGAGCGAGGGATAACGCGTCGTCCCACCGTTTTCCTGCTCGACACATCCCGCCCGCGGACTCGATCAAACGCGCATGGATCTCCTGCCCATCGTGCAGCTCAAGCGTGCCGCGGCCGACGGCCGGGTCGAGGCGCGCGTTCATGCGCAAGTCGAATCGCTCACGCGCAAGGACACCCGCGAGGGCAAGCCGTTCTACGCCGCCGTGCTCGCCGACGCGGGGGCAAAGCTGACGCTGCGCGCATGGAGCGACGGGCCGGCGTTTGAATTTTGCGAGAACGCGAAGGCGGGCGCATTCGTGGAGGTCGAGGGCGAATTCACGATGAGCCCCGGCTTCGGCCTGGATTCAAAGCGGTGGACGATCCGCGAACTCAAGCCCGATGAACTCGCCGAGCTTCTCGACGGCCCGCTGGACATCCGCGGCAAGCAGGCTGCGGATTACGCATTTCTGGATCAGACCGTGCGCGCACTCACCGACCCGCGGCTCGCGGCACTGTGCGGGCTTTTCCTCGATGATTTCGGCGACCGCTTCCGCCGCGCCGCAGCCGCGCGGGCGAACCACCACGCGCGCCGCGGCGGGCTCGTCGAGCATGTCGCGCAGATGATGCGTTCGGCGATGGCGATCGCATCGGCATACCCCGCGCTGAACCGCGACCTGCTCGCTGCGGGTGTGCTATTCCACGACTGCGGGAAGCTGTGGGAAAACCAGATGCCGGTGGACGGATTCATGATGCCCTTCGACGAGCGCGGCGAGTTGCTCGGTCACATCACCATCGGCATCGAGGTGGTGAACACGCTCTGGCGACGGCTCCAGCAAAAGCCCGAGTGGGCCGGCTGGCTGCATCTGGATCCCGCGTGCGAGGACGTGCGGCTGCACCTGCTTCACCTGCTCGCGAGCCATCACGGTGAACTGCAATTCGGCAGCCCCGTCGTGCCAAAAACGCCCGAGGCGTGGGCGCTGCACTACGTGGATAATCTCGACGCAAAACTCGAAATGATTTCCGCCGGCTACGCGACGTCGAAGCACCTCGCCGCGCGCGTCCAGGAAAAAGTGTGGCCGCTGCCAGGCAATCTCGTCACACCGCTCGGGCACTTTCATGCTGCTCCGCCCGCGGCGGAAAATGGTGCGACCGGGGCGTGAGGCGCGCTGCGTCGGTAGCCGGGGCTGGAAAGTCCCGGCTACCGACGTTCCGCGCTCGCGCACGGGAAAAATCGTAATGGCACGCGCACGCCGCAGTAGTTAGCGCGCACCTTTCAACAAGCCATGATGCGTCCCCGTTCTTTCGCCCTCGTCGCCACCGCGCTGCTCGCCACCTCCGCGTTTGCCGCGGAAGTCGAGACCATCACCATCAAGACCCTGCGCGCGCAGATGCGCTACGACGTGATGTTGATACGCGAGTTCTGAAATGCGCGCCTACTTCTTCACATCGTAGCAGTAGATGTAGTTCTGATCGCGCAGGTACAGCTTGCCGTTGGCGACGACGGGGTGCGTCCAGATCGCGCCTTTCGGATTCCGGATCGTCGTCTGCGGGTCGAGCTTGAAGCGGCCTTTTTCGCTCCAGCCATTCGGCGATGCTTCGGCGAGCACGACGGTGCCGGACTTCTCACCGAGGCAGTAGAGCATGCCGTCGGCGCTGGTGACGGCACCTTTTTCGAGCGCGCCTTTTTCCACCCACTTCACGGTGCCGTCGGCGAAGTTCATGCACGTCCAGCCGCCCTTGCTGTGGCCGTAGAGGAAGTCGCCGATGCGGATGACGCCGCCGTGGTGGTTCTCAAGATCCTTGTTCAGGAAGACCGTCTTCGCCTCGCCGCCCTTCACGGCCACCTTCATGCAGCCGACGCCGTAGCCGCTGCTCACGAAGACCTCGTCGCCCTTCACGATCGGCGTGGGGATGACGGCCGTCTTGCCGCTCCACGGCGCGCGCCACGCGAGCTTGCCCGTCGCCGCGTCCACGCCGAAGAGCGTCTGCATGACGAGCTGCACGTATTGCTTTTTCCCGCCGATGGTCGCGGGGACGATGGAGGAATATTGCGCGCCTTCGGTGATGTCCGCGCTCTGCCACACGACTGCGCCGGTCATTTTGTCAAAGGCAACCATCGTGCCTTTTTCGCCGCCGGGTGTGGCGAGGACGAGTTTGCCATCCACGAGCGGCGATTCGGTGAAGCCCCAGCCGGGCCGTTTGCCGCCGAGGTCGCCCATGGATTTTGTCCACAGCACTTTGCCGTCCCCCGCCTGCACACAGACGAGATTGCCCGTGCCGCTCAGCGCGTAGATGCGGTCCGCGTCCACCGTGGGAGTGCCGCGCGGGCCGTCGCCCCAGCCATTGCTGAGCACGTCGCTGATGGGCGCGAACCACAGCTCCTTGCCGGTGGCTGCGTCGAGCGCGATGAGGATTTCCTTCTGGTCGCGCGTGCCGATGGTGAAAAGTTTTCCCGCCGCGACGCTGAAGCCGCTGTAGCCCATGCCCGCGTTGTCAAAGAGCCACACGCGCTTCGGCCCGTCGGCGGGCCACTTTTTGAGCAGGCCGGTCTCGGCCGAGATGTCGTCGCGGTTCGGCCCGCGGAACTGCGGCCAGTCGCTCGCGACGGCGGTGATGGAGGAAATGGAAACGGCGAGGAAGAGTGCGGGGAGTTTCATGGTGACGGTGGGCGGGTTGTCGCGGAGAGCGGCGTTTCGTTCAATCCCGGATGTCGGGTGTTCGTATGGGAAAGTGGCAGGTGGTGGTGAACATGGAGCGCCGTCCGTCCCCGGCGGCCTTCCTCCATGCGTTTGCGCGCCTCGGCGAGCAGCTTTTCTTCGTCGTCGTTCAGCGTGTCGCCGCGCTGCCGATGAAGGAGGATTAAGAAAGAAACTGCCCGCGCGATGGTGATTGAGCGCGCGCACCGCTTCTGTTTTCTGTCCGCCTCCATGTTGAAATTCCCGTTCACCGCTGCCGCCATTTTCACCGCCGCGCTCCTCGCATCCCCGCTGCGTGCCGACGAGCCGAAGCCCGAGGAGAAAAAGGAACCTGCGGAAAAGAAGGACGACAAGAAGGAGGAGAAGGCGAAGGAGCAGAAGCCGAAGGGGAGCAAGGGCAGCGTCACCATCGCGGGCGCGGAGATCAAATACGTCGCGAAGACGGGCACGTTGCCACTTTTGAAAGAAGACGGGGCGACACGCGCCGATGTGTTCTTCGTGTACTACGCGCGCACCGGCGAAGACGGCAAACCGCTCGCGGGCACCGACGAGAAACGCCCGATCGTTTTTTGCTTCAATGGCGGCCCTGGCAGCAGCGCCGTGTGGCTGCACTTCGGCGGTCTCGGCCCGAAGAAAATCGCGCTCCCGCCCGATGGCGTCACGCCCGCGGTGCTGGGAAAAATTTCCGACAACGCGAACAGCATCCTCGACGTCGCCGACCTCGTGTTCATTGACCCCGTCGGCACCGGCGCGAGCCGTCCGGCGAAGGGCGAGAAGGGCGAGCAGTTCTGGGGCGTGGACGAAGACGTCGAGGCGTGCGGCGATTTCATCCGGCTCTTCGCCACGCGCGAGGGGCGCTGGATGTCGCCGAAATTCCTCTGCGGCGAAAGCTACGGTGGCATCCGCGGCGCGGGCCTCTGCGAATATTTGCAGGACAAGCACGGCATGTATCTCCACGGCTTCATCGTCGTGAGCGGGCTGCTGAATTTCCAGACGCTCCTGCCCGACACCGCGAACGATCTGCCGCTGCTCACATTTCTCCCGACGCTGGCTGCCACCGCCGCATTCCACGGCAAGCTCGCTCCCGAACTTTCCGCGAACCTCGAAAAAACCCTCGCCGAAGTCCGCACGTTCGCGTTTGGCGAATACGCGACGGCATTGCTGAAAGGCCGCGCCATTACCGCCGCCGAGCGCCATCGCATCGCGGAGAAGGTCGCGCGTTTCACCGGCCTCACGACGGAGTTTGTCGAGGATCACGAACTGCGCATTTCGCCCGGCGCATTCCGCAAGGCGCTGCTGAAGAAGGAGGGGAAAATCATCGGACGCTTCGACGGTCGTGTCCTCGCTGAGGATGGCAACCGCAGCGCATCGAGCCCGGAATTTGATCCGAGCCACGCCTTCATCGCCGGGCCGTTTAGCGCCGCAGCGAACGCCTACGTGCGCGGTACGCTCGGCTACGAGACCGACCAGCCCTACCGCATCCTCACGGGCCTGCCGTGGAACTACAAAAATTTCTCAAACCGCTACGCCAGCATGGAACCGCGCCTCGCCGGCGCGATGAAGGAAAACCCAAACCTCCGCGTGCTCGTCTGCCAGGGCCTGCGCGACCTCGCCGTGCCGCCGGACGCGATGCGCTTCTCGCTTGAGCACATGCCCATCCCGGACAGCCTGCGCAAGAACATCACCATCGCGACCTACGACAGCGGCCACATGATGTATCTCCTCGACAAAGATGCCGCGAAGCTGCGCGCGGACATTGTCGGGTGGCTGAAGTAGCGCCGAGGCCGGACACGGTTGCCGGCCTTTACGGTCAGTCACTGCGGCATCGCGTTCTTCGCGGTTGATTTCCCCCGCGTCGTTCAGGCTAATTGACCGTTCACTCATGGACCACCACTTCCGCGCATTCTCGTTCGTTGATCGCATCACTGCGATCGAGCCGGGCGTGCGGATTTCCGGGAGCTATGCGATTCCGGCGGCGCTTGCGGAGTTTCCGATGTCGCACGCGGGGTTTCCGCTTTCGCTTGTGGCGGAGGCGACCGGGCAGCTCGCGGCGTGGTCGGCGATGGCGGCGATTGATTTTTCGCACCGCCCGGTCGCGGGGCTCGCGGGCCGCGTCGAACTGCTGCGCGAAGTGCGCCCCGGCGACACGCTCGAACTTTCCGCTGAACTCGAAAACGCGGACACCAGCGACGTGGCCTACGGCGGCTGCGCGTCGGTGAACGGCGAGCCGGTGCTGCGGCTGCATCACTGCATGGGGCCGATGGTGCCGATTGGTGAATTTGACGATCCCGAGCTGCTCCGCGCGCGTCTCGCGCTGCTGCGCGGCGAAGGCGCGGTGCCGGGCGCGTTCACGGGCGTGCCCGCATTTTCGCTCGACGATCTGGTGATCGAAAATGGCCCTCCGGCAAACGCACGTGCGAAGTTGCAGGTTCCGGCGGACGCTGCTTTCTTCGGCGACCATTTTCCAAAACGCCCCGTGTTTCCCGGCACCCTGCTCATGAATATGAACCTCAAGCTCGTCACCGCGCTCGCCGCGGGCGTGCCCGTGCGCCCCGGCGTCCGGTGGGTTCCGCGCGCGGTCGCAGACATGAAGTTGCGCGACTTTATTTCGCCGGGCGACCTGCTGACCATCGAGGCGAAGGTGATGCGCCACGAGGGCGATTCGCTGAAAGTTTCCGTCGAGACGCGGAATGAAAAAGGGCGGCTCGGTGCGGTGCGCGTCGAGCTGACGCCGGAGGGTGCGGCATGAGCCAGCGAGTGCGCGTCGCGATCACAGGCATAGGGATGGTCACGCCGATCGGCAACACGACGGCGGCGACTTGGGACGCGCTGCGCGCCGGAAAATCGGGCGCGGGCCCGATCACGATTTTCGATGCGAGCGGCTTTTCCACGCGCATCGGTGCGGAGGTGAAGGGCTTTGATTTTGAAAATGCGATCGCCGACCGCAAGCTGCTGAAGATCGCCTCGCGCTCGCACCGTTTCGCGCTGAATGCCGCCGAGCAGGCGTTCGCCGACGCGGGCATCCGCCCGACTGCGGCAGACGCGGAGCGCTGGGGGTTCGTCGTCGGCGCGGGGATGATGGGCGTGTCGTTCGAGGAGCTGAGCAGCGTGCATCGTCACGCGGCGGCGGATGGTGAGTTTCACCCCGACGAATTGCTGAGCCCCGACTACCCGGCGGACCCGATCGCATTTTGTCGCAGCCAGACGAACACCGGGCTTGCGCTGCTCACGAAGAATTTCGGCATCCGCGGCTACGCGACGGCGGTGCACACTGCGTGCTCATCCGGCGGGCAAGCCATCGGCACCGCGCTGAAAGTCATGCGGCGGGGCAACGTGGACGCGATGCTTGCGGGCGGCTTCGACTCGATGCTGAACCCGATCGGCCTCTCGGGCTTCTGTCTGCTCGGCGCGCTCTCGACGGATAACGACACTCCGGAGCGCGCGAGCCGGCCATTCGACGGCACGCGCAATGGCTTCGTGCTCGGCGAAGGCGCGGCTTTTCTCGTGTTGGAAAAATGGGACGCCGCACGCGCGCGCGGCGCGAAAATCTATGCCGAGCTTGCGGGCGACGGAAATTCGCTGAGCTGCTACCGCATCACCGACACGCCGCCGGATGGCGATGGGCCGATCCAGGCGATCCGGCAGTCGCTCGCCGATGCGAGGCTGAAGCCGGAGGATATTGACTATGTGAACGCGCACGGCACCTCGACGATGATGAACGACCGGAGCGAGTGCGTCGCGCTCGGCGCGGTGATGGGCGATCACCTTCCGAATGTCGCCGTGAGCTCGACGAAGAGCTGCATGGGCCACCTCATCGCCGCCGCCGGCGCAGTCGAGGCCGCGGTGTGCGCGCTCGCGATCCGCGACGGTATCGCGCCGGTTAATGCAAACTACACGACGCCCGATCCGCAGTGCAGCAACGTGAACCTCGTCACCGGCCAGTCGCGCCCGATGCGCATCCGCGCCGCGCTCTCGAACTCGCTCGGCTTCGGCGGCTCGAACAGCTCGCTCACATTCCGGCATCCCGACCTTGTGGAGGAAGGGCGATGAGCATTTCACCTCGCATCGCCATCACCGGCTCGGGCGCAGTCTGCGGCGCGGGCATGACTGTGGAGAAAATCTGGGCCGCTGTGATTGGCGGTCAGTCTGCGGTGACGCCGATCACGCTGTGGGACGCCGAGCGCTGGCCTGTGAAAATCGCCGCGGGCGTGAACGGCGTGAAGAACCAGGAGCTCGTCGAGGATCGCAAGCTGCATAAGAGCATTTCGCGCACGGATCTTTTCGGCATCTACGCGGGCGGCGAGGCGATCAAATCCTCCGGCATACCAACTCACCGCGAGACGCTCGACGCCGCGGGGGTGTCGCTCTTTAACGACCGCAGCGGCATCGTGGTCGGCTCGGGCGGCGGCGCATACAGCAGCAACTACGAATACCTCCCGCTGATGACCGAGTCGGGCGGTGACATGCGGAAATTCGGCGCGGCACTTGGCTCGGCGGTGAACCCGATGTGGCTGCTGAAAAATCTTCCGAACAACGTGCTCTGCCATGTCGGCATCCGGCACATGTTCAAGGGCACGAATGCGTGCATCACCAACCAGTGTGCGGGCGGCGTGCTGGCCGTCGCAGAAGCCGCCGAGTCGCTGCGAACGGACGAGGCGGATCGCATCGCCGCCGTCGGGCACGACACGCTGCTCGAGCCGGAAGCCGTGCTCGGCTACCACAAGCTCGGGCTGCTCTCCACGGACGTGCTGCGACCTTTCGATCGTGAGCGCACGGGGACGATTTTCGGCGAAGGTGGCGCGGCGGTGATGCTGGAAAAATCCGACGATGCGCAGGCGCGCGGTGCGGTGATGCTCGGCGAATTTCTCGGCCACGGCTGCGTGACAGAGGCGACCGGCGTCGTGGACTTGCGCCCCGACGGTGACGGCCCGGCGCGCGCGATTGCACTCGCGCTCGCGGATGCAAAAATCACCGCTGCGGATGTCGGGATGATCGTCGCACACGGCAACGGCACGCGTGCGTCCGATGCCTCGGAGGCGAAGGGAATCCTGCGTGCATTCGGCGGCAATCCGCCGCCGGTCACGGCATTCAAGTGGTGCGTCGGGCACCTGTTCGCGGCGTCGGGAATTTTGGATCTCGTGCTCGCGCTGGAGGCGCTGCGGCAGGGCATCGTGCCCGGCATCGCGACGCTGGATGCAGTGGACGCGGAATTTTCCACACTGCCCGTCTCGCGCGATCCGCAGAAGCCACGCAGCGACATCGCGCTCGTGATCTGCCGCGGATTCGGCGGGATGAATGTGGCGCTCATCGTCCGCGCGGTGAAGGCGTGACAAAGTTTTGTGTGATAAGTTCGTCACGCATCGAGGGCCAAAGGCCCGGCGACATGCCAGCCCAGGGCAACGCCCTGGGTGATCGTCTAAAAAAAAATCAAAGCCCTGAAAGGGCGGCTCCATCGTGTCGCGCCCCTTCAGGGCTTTTCATTTTGGTCGGACAAACCCAGGGCGTTGCCTTGGGCTGGCATGTCCCGCACCTTTGGTGCTCAACTTCCGTTGCACGCCCGCCGCTCGCCAAACGCAACGCGTTTTCCCGAGTCCCTGCAATTTCAAGATGAACGCTGGCACCGATACGAACTCACCGGCATTGGCCGCGAACCCGCCGCCCTCGACGCGGTGCGGGATCGACACCGTCGAGATTGCGCGCATCGAAAAGCTGTTGCGCGACACTGCGCCGGAGGATTTGCGGAGATTTTTCAGCGGGCAGGAAATCGCTGATGCGGGCGAAGGTCCCGGTCGTGCTGCGAGCTTGGCCGCGCGTTTCGCGGCGAAGGAGGCGTGCTGTAAACTGTTCCCGCGCGAGACGGCGCTCGGGGTGATCGAGCCGTATGATTTTTCCGTGCGCAAGGACGGCTACGGTGCGCCGTCCATCGAGCCGAGTGCGGCGGCGCGCACGGCGATGGATCGCGCATTCATCGGCGAAATCCGGATCTCGATCACGCACACGGATTCGAGTGCGTCGGCGGTTGCTGTCGCCGAGACAAAGCGCATCGAGGTGCCGTGGTTTGGCAAACTTTTTTACCACCTGCTGCCAATCAAGCGCGGCACCGTGATGGCGAACCTTCGGCGTGTGTTCGGCGACGTGCTTTCGGAGGACAATTTGCTGAGGCTCGCGCAGGCCTACTATGCGCATTTTGCGCGGTTCATGGGTGAATTTTTCCGGCTGCCGTGGATGTCGGCGAACAAGAAAAAGGCGATGATCCGCATCGAAAATATCGAGGCCATCGAGCGGGCCTACGCGCAGGGGAAGGGGGTGCTGCTGCTCACGGGGCACTTCGGAAATTGGGAGGTCGCGACCGTCGCGGGCATCGGGCAGTTCGCGCAGTTCAAGGGGCTGTTCCATTTCGTCCGCCGCCCGCTGAAGCCCGCGCCGCTGAATGCGTATGTGACGTGGCGATTCCGTCGCGCCGGGTTCGGCACCATCGCGAAGCGCGGTTCGCTCGACACCATCCTCGATCTGCTCGCGCAGCAGCGGATCGTGGTCTTCATCTACGACCAGCACGCGACGGCGCGGGAGGGCGTGGTCGCGGATTTTCTCGGGCAGCCGGCCCGGACATTCCGCAGCCTGCCGATCATCGCGATGGATACGGGCGCGCCGGTGATTCCCGCGACGAGCTGGCGCGAGCCCGACGGCACGCATGTGTTGCGTTTCGAGGACCCCGTGCCGGTCGTCGAGCACGAGAATACGAGCGAGGCGATCCGGCTGACTGCGCGTGCATTCAACGCTGCGCTCGAACGCGCACTGCTCCGGCATCCCGAGCAGTGGATCTGGATGCACAAGCGGTGGAAGGTCTGAATGACGGATGACGGGGTGCCTGTTCGTCATCCGTCATTCGTCATACGGTTTGCCGCCGCCGCCGCCTGTTCCCCGGTTTGATTTTCACGCATGCCGGGCGATTGCTTTGGCACGGAAAATTTACCGGATCGCCATGCGAACGTTCCACTCACTGCGGATGCTGCTTTCGGGGCCGTGCGGCTCGCAAAAGTGGCGATCTATGCGGGTTCCACGGCGGGGGTGTCCCGCGAGCGTTTTTTTTGCTTGGGGAGCGGCTGATCGGGCTTGTGGCAAGCAAAAATTCACCGCCGGAATTTTTTCTTCGGGATGCGGTAGTTTTTTCTTGGGTGCCACCACGGGTTGTGGTTTCATCTGACCCCACGCCCAAGATAGTGTGGTTGTTCACAGGGTTACCCCCGTTCATTCACCGCTTCTTGGGCCGTTGGGCACACACTTTCCACCAAGTTATTCACAATGCCGACCACCACCTCCAAGCTCATGTCCTCCCGCCGCTCCAAAGCCGCCACCGCAGCCATTCCGTCCTCGCGCGGCAAGGCAATCCGTCTGACCCACAAGGGTCTCCAATTCGAACGCGTTTTCAGCAATCCGGACGTCGCGCCGTTTGATGAAATCGCGTGGGAACAACGCACCGCTGAAATCGCCGATGATTCGGGCAAGGCGATCTTCAAACAGGAGAACATCGAGGTGCCCGCCTCGTGGTCGCCGCTCGCGACGAAAATCGCGGTGTCGAAGTACTTCTACGGCGATGTCGCGAAGGGCACCGATCCTTACAAGGGCGGCCGCGAACGTTCGGTGAAACAGCTCATCCACCGCGTCACGCGCACGATCGCGGACTGGGGGATGAAGGACGGCTACTTCGCCGACAAGGATTCGGCGGACACCTTCTACAACGAACTCACCTGGCTGTGCGTGAACCAGTTTGGCGCGTTCAATTCGCCGGTGTGGTTCAACTGCGGGCTCTACCAGCAGTATGGCACCGGTGCCGGGCGCGGGGAGGGGAATTATTTCATCAACCGCGAGACCAAGATCGCGCAGCGCGCCGCGACGCAATACGAATACCCGCAGTGCAGCGCGTGCTTCATTCAGAGCGTCGAGGACACGATGGAGTCCATCATGCACCTCGCGCATTCGGAGGCGATGCTGTTCAAATTTGGCAGCGGCACCGGGACCGATCTTTCTTCGCTGCGCAGCACGAAGGAGAAGCTCAGCGGCGGCGGACGCCCGAGCGGGCCGCTTTCGTTCCTGAAAGTGTACGACCAGGTCGCGAACGTCGTGAAATCCGGCGGCAAGACGCGTCGCGCGGCGAAGATGAACACGCTCAAGGACTGGCACCCGGACATCGAGGAATTCATCGAGGCCAAGACCAAGGAGGAGAAGAAAGCGTGGGCGCTGATCGAGATGGGCTACGATGGATCGTTCAACGGCGACGCGTACGGCTCGGTGATGTTCCAGAACGAGAACCTCTCGGTGCGCGTGAGCGACGACTTCATGGATGCCGCCATCGCAGGCCGCGAGTGGTGGACGAAGCGCGTGACCGACGGCAAGCCGTGCGAGAAAAAGGATGCGCGCACTTTGCTCCGCAAAATCGCCGAGGGCACGCACGTCTGCGGCGATCCGGGCATGCAGTTCGACACCACGATTGACAAGTGGCACACCTGCAAGGGCACCGCGCGGCAGAACAGCACGAACCCGTGCTCCGAGTATCTCTTCCTCGACAACACGGCGTGCAATCTCGCCTCGCTGAACCTCATGAAGTTCAAGAAGGCCGACGGCGCATTCGACGTGGAGCGCTTCAAGGCCGCCGTGCGCATCTTCATCACCGCGCAGGAAATCGTCGTGGACAACGCGAGCTACCCTATCAAGGAAATCGCCGAGAACTCGCACATCTACCGCACGCTCGGCCTCGGCTACGCGAATCTCGGCTCGCTCATCATGAGCTACGGCCTCGGCTACGACAGCGACGAGGGCCGCGCGCTTGCGGGTGCCATCACGGCGATCATGACCGGCCATGCTTACGAGCAGAGCGCGCGCATGTCGCAGGCGATGGGGCCGTTCCCCGGCTACAAGGACGCGCGCTGCAGCGGCGTTGAGAAGCCCGTCGCAAAGGACAACGTGAAGCCCATGCTCGAAGTGATGAAGCTCCACCGCGAGAGCGTCGAGCAGATCGGCGTGAGCGAGCGTTTCGCCGAGTTGAAAAACGAGGCGCGCCGCACATGGGATACCGCACTTTCCCTCGGGAAAAAACACGGCTACCGCAACGCGCAGGTCACCGTCCTCGCGCCGACCGGCACGATCGGATTCCTCATGGACTGCGACACGACGGGCATCGAGCCCGACATCGCGCTCGTGAAATACAAGCTGCTCGCAGGCGGCGGCATGTTGAAGATCGTGAACCAGACCGTGAAGCCCGCGCTGCGCGGCCTCGGCTACGCTGCCGAGGAAATCGAGCACATGGTCGCGCACATTGAAAAATACGACACCATCGAGGACGTGCAGGACGAGGACAGCGGCCAGGTCGTGAAGTCCGGCCTCCGCGAGGAGCACCTCACCGTGTTCGACTGCGCATTCAAGCCGCACCAGGGCACGCGCTCGCTGCACTACCGTGGTCACATCCGCATGATGGCCGCCGCGCAGCCGTTCCTCAGCGGCGCGATCTCGAAGACCGTGAATCTGCCCTCGACCGCGACCGTCGAGGACATCATGAACACCTACATCGAAGGCTGGCAGCTCGGGCTGAAGGCCATCGCGATCTACCGCGACAGCTCGAAGCGCAGCGCGCCGCTTTCCGCCGACAAGAAAAAGCACGGCAGCAACGGTGC
>BJFP01000016.1 GCA_014189875.1 Verrucomicrobiota bacterium
CGCCCTTCTCCGTGTCCGTGCCGCTCTTGATCAGTGTGTCGAAATCCGTCTCCTGCGCATCCGCGACGACGCGCTGGAAAATCTCGCCCGCGATTTGCGCATCAAGCGCCGTGCGGAAATTGCTCATGCCGGAAGGCAACAGCCCCAGCAGCGCGACCAGTGCGACCGCGACAACCACCAGCGCGAGCGACACCTCCACGAGGCTGAACCCCGCAACGCGGGAGGCACGAGGACTGCAATGGAGAAGATGCTGCATGACACTGGGGAGTGGCCCCGAGGATCAGTAGTCTGCGCTGGGTGGGTTGCAAAGGGATTTGAGCGGCAAGCAACACGCATAGCTCCTTGCCATTTGAACTGACAGGCAGTCGCTGGTAGGGAACCGCTGATTAAATCGAAGTCCGAATTCCCGCGTGAGTTTCGACGCTCCAGGATGACGAAGAATCGGTTTTGATTTCATCGGAAGGTGTTTCGACGGCCGAAATCAGGCTGATTTTTCTGGATGTCGATTAAATCAGCGGTCTCCTGGGAATTTGCTTTCGCGCCCGCCGCACCGGAAGCGGTCAGAACGCGGACGGGCGTCAGGGTGTGAGGGGGTTTGTTCCTGGAACTCAGCCACACCATCGAACACGGCATGATCACGTATCGCGGGCTGCCCGCGCCCCTGATGTGTGATTTCCTCAGCCGTGAAGCCTCGCGCCAGCATTACGCAGAGGGCACGGAGTTTCACATCGGGCGCATCGACATGGTGGCGAACACCGGCACCTACCTCGATAGCCCGTTCGATCGTTTTGCGGAGGGCAAGGATTTGTCGCAGTTGGAACTGAGTTCCCTCGCTGGACTGAACGCCGTCGTCGTCCGAGCGGAAGGGGCCGGGCGGAAAATCACAGCCGATGCCTTCAGGCACCTCGATGTTCGCAACAAGGCCGTGCTTGTGCAGACGAATTGGGACCAGCACTGGCGCACGGACGCCTACTTCGAGGGGCATCCATTTTTGACCGAGGATGCCGCGCAATTTCTGGCGCAGTCCCAGGCGCGACTGGTCGGTATTGATTCTTACAACATTGATGACACCAAGGATGGTCGGCGACCCGTGCATACGATTCTGCTGGGCCACGATATTTCCATCGTCGAGCACATGACAGGGCTGGCTCAACTGCCACCGGACGGTTTCGAGTTCTTCGCCGTGCCGCCCAAGATTCGCGCCTTTGGGACTTTTCCCGTGCGGGCGTTTGCCAGTGTTCCGCAACAAAAATAAGCCGCGACCGTCAGGCGAGAATTTCCTTCACCAGATGCCCGCTCACATCGGTGAGCCGGAACGGCCGGCCGTCGAACGTGTAGGTGAGTTTCTCGTGGTCGAGGCCGAGCTGATTCAAAATCGTCGCATGCAGGTCGTGCATGTGGACTTTGTCTTTCACCGCAAGATGACCGAACTCATCCGTCTCTCCCAAAGCAAAGCCGGCCTTCACGCCGCCGCCCGCCAGCCAGACGGTAAAGCCACCAGGATTGTGGTCGCGGCCCGTGCCGTTCTTCTCCGCGTAGGGCGTGCGGCCAAACTCGCCGCCCCACCAGACGATGGTGTCTTCGAGCAGACCACGCTGCTTCAAATCCGTAAGCAGAGCCGCGACCGGTTTGTCCACGGCGCGCGCGTGGTCCGCATGTTTGGGAAGGTTCGAGTGCTGGTCCCAGGCAGGGTTCGCGGTGTTGTCGCCGTAGTTAATCTGCACGTAGCGCACGCCGGATTCGCACAGGCGGCGGGCCATCAGACACTGCCGGCCGAAACCGTCCGTTTCCTTCTCGTTCACGCCGTACATGGCGAGTGTGGCCGGTGCTTCCTTCGCGAGATCAAGCACGCCGGGCGCGTTGTTCTGCATCCGCCACGCGACCTCATACGAGTTGATCACGGCTTCGAGCTCCGCGTCGCCGGGATTCTGCTTCAACTGTTCGGCGTTCATCTCGCGGAACAACTCGAACTGCCGGCGCTGCTGCTCCGGCGACGCAGATTTGTTGCCGAGATTGCGAATGAGCAATTCGTTCGCGGGCAGCCCGGCCTTGCCAATGGCCGTGCCTTGAAAGACCGGCGGCAGGAAGGCGTTGCCGTAGTTGCGCGCGCCGCCGTTGCCGGTCGAGGGCGCGATGGTCACGAAGCCGGGAAGGTTTTCATTCTCCGTGCCCAGACCGTACGTGACCCACGAACCCATCGAAGGACGGATGAACGTCGTCGAGCCGCAGTGCAGGAACAACGTGGCCGGACCGTGGGCCACGCCTTCGGTCTGCATGGAGTGGATGAAGCACAAATCGTCCACGTGCTTGGCCATTTCGGGAAACAGTTCGGAAACCCAGCGACCGCTCTGCCCGTGACGCGCGAAAGCCCACGGTGACTTGAGTACCCGCTGCGAAGTGCCTCGTGCGCCCGTATTGGCGAGCGCGCGCGCGTCGTCGAAGCCCATCATCTTGCCGTCGTTCTTTTCCAGCAGCGGCTTGTGGTCGAAGGTGTCCACGTGACTCGGGCCGCCCTGCATGAAAATGAAAACGACGCGCCGGGCGTGCGGCTTGAAGTGCGGTACTTTCGGCGCGAGCGGATTCACGTTCACGCCGAAAGCGCGCTCGGCGGCGAGGCCCGCCAAGGCCAGATAACCAAAGCCGCAGGCCATCGATTTGAGCGCATAACGGCGGGAAAAAAGTTTCGGATTCATCAGGGCTTCAGTTGCGTGGTTGGACGTTGGTATCGGCTTCCTCGATTCAGTTGAGGTAACGAAAATCCGGCGAGGCAAAGAGCGCATGAAAAATGTCCGTCCAGGCAGCGATGGGATCGGTTTCCGCGGCCAAGCTCTTCTTCGCCACGAAGGTTTCGCCCGGCGTCGGCGCTCGGCCCAGCGTGAGACGGCAGGCGCGATTCAGGCGCGCGGCGTCGTTCGACAACTTTTCTGCGAGCAACCGCTTCGCGGCCGCGCCGGCCTGCTCGCGCACGAACGGATGGTTCATCAGGAACAAAGCCTGCGGGGCGACGGTGCTGGCGTTGCGCACGCCCACGACCATGCTGGGATCGGCGAAGTCGAACACTTCAAAGATTTCCGGCAGCGCATTGCGAAAGGCCGGAACGTAAACACTGCGGCGCGGATCGGCGTAAGCGAAGCCGTAGTCCGCCGACTGCGTGGGCTTGAACGAAGGCCCGCCGCGTTCATCACGCAACTGCCCGCTGACGAACAGCATCGTGTCGCGAATGCACTCCGCGTCGAGCCGGCGGCGGTTCGCCCGCCAGAAGAGGCGGTTCTCGGGATCGTCCGCAGCCGTGCCTGTGAAGGCGCGGCTCGACGGATCAGATGACTGCGAGTTCACACCCGCAGCTACCGAGCTGAGTTGATAGGTCCGCGACAGCACGATCTCCCGCACGAGCTTCTTGACCGACCAGCCCTGCGCGATGAATCGCGACGCAAGGTGATCCAGAAGTTCGGGATGCGACGGCACTTCACCCATCGCGCCGAAATTGTCCGTAGTGCGCACGAGGCCCGCACCGAAAAGCCAGTGCCAGACGTGGTTGACCATCACTCTCGCGGTGAGCGGATTTTCCGGGCGGGCGATCCAGTCGGCGAATTCACGGCGACCGCTCTGCTGGTCTGGCACCACGGGCGCAGAACCGAGCGTCGCCACTTGCAGAAAACCGCGCGGCACTTTGGCGCCAAGGTTGTGAACGCTTCCACGGACATGAACGAACGTATCTTCAATCTTCTCCTCTTCGCGCACGGACATGACCAGCGGCCGCTTGGGTCCGGATTCCTGGAGCTTCTTCAACTTCGCTTCGAGCGACTTGAGGTGGGCGGAACCAGGCGTGTCTGGTGACACGTCCTTTGATCTCGGATTTGAAGTAATCCTCGTTACCTCGGCTGCTACGAGATCAGAGGGGAGAAATTGCACGGCGTCGGCGGTGACGTGGCCGACCGTTCCCTCATTCGAGACAAGCGCGTAGCCAAAACCGTTGGCCTCGAAACGAAACTCGCCGAGCGAAACGAAGCGGCCGTCGAGCACGGGGGCTTCCTGTTCGTTCACGAGCACCGTCGTCTCGCCGTCGGCGTGAAAGACGGTGACGGGAACGTTCGTCGCGCGTGAGGCACCGTGCAGATAGGCGAAGCGCACTTCATAACGGCCGCCCTTCTTCAAATCCGGCTGGAAGGTGAGCGTCTTCCCGCCCTTGCCCTTCGAGTCATCGTGCAGGTAGCCGTCGCCAATGTAGTGCTTCGAGAACTGGGAATGCTTCCACTCGCCGACGGCTTTGGCCTGCGCGCTGTCCACGACGAAGCCAGGCAATTCGCCGGCGGCGACAACGACGGGCTGGAAGTTGCGCGAGGGCTTCGGCTCGGAAGATTTTCCGGCCAGCATCTTCGCGGCATCCTTGGCCTTTTTGATCTCGGTCTGGAGCGAAGCGATTTCCTTCTCCTGCAGGGCGAAAGCCTTCTCCTGCTCCGGATCGACCGGCAGCGGCAGTTCGAGCCAGCCGGAAACATTGGCGTTCGTGACCGTCTTCGTATTCCGGAGGATGCCGGCCATCGCGTAGTAATCGCGCGTCGGAATCGGATCGAATTTGTGATCGTGGCAGCGCGCGCAACCGATGGTCTGGGCCAGGAACGCCTTGCCGATGGTGTCGAGCTGCTCATCCACGATGTCCATGCGGAGCTGGGCCTTGTCCTGCTCTTCGAGATTGGAATTGCCGAGCGCGAGAAAGGTCGTGGCGATCATCCGGCGGCGCTTTTCGGCAAGGCTACTTGAATCCAACAAGTCCCCGGCAATTTGCTCGCGGACAAACTGGTCGTACGGCAGATCCGTGTTGAACGCATCGACGACGTAATCGCGATACCGCCAAGCTTCCTTGAACACGAAGCCGCGCAGCGTCACGGACTCCGCGTAACGCGCCACGTCCAGCCAGTGCCGGCCCCAGCGTTCACCGAATTGCGGCGAGGCGATCAGGCGATCTACGACGAGCGTGAAAGCTTCTGGAGACTTGTCCCTCACGAATGCATCGATCTGTTCCGGTGTTGGCGGCAGGCCGACCAAATCGTAATACGCGCGGCGGATCAGCGTGGCGCGGTCGGCATCCGGCGCGGGCCGTGGCCGCGTCCCGTGAGGGCGCGGCTGCTCTGTTGATTGTATGGCCGCACCCTCACGGGATGCGGCTACGGCTTCGAGCTTGGCCAGCACGAAGCGGTCGATGTCTGTGCGCGGCCACGTGAAATTTTTCGCGGGCGGGGGTGAATTTTTCTGGAGCGGTCGATAGGCCCAATGGTTCGTGGTTCGTGGTTCGTGAAGCGCGAGTTGTGCAACCGGGTTGGTACGCGAATCGGGCGCTCCCATCTTTACCCACTCGGTCAACGAGCCGATCTCCGCCTCACTCAATTTGTTCTTCGGCGGCATCTGGAAATCGGGATCGCTCCACGAGATGCCTTTGATCAGGCGCGACTCTTCCGGTTTGCCCGGCACAAGCGCCGGGCCGCTGTCGCCGCCCTTGAGCACGGACGCCGCGCTGTCCAACCGCAGTCCGCCCTTCTGCTTTTTCTCCCCGTGGCATTCGTAGCACCGCTCGACGAGCACCGGACGCACGCGCTTCTCGAAGAACTCGGCGCTGTCGGCTGCCATTGCCCTCTGGATGGCGACAATCCAGCAGAACAGCAAACTAACGCACTTGCGCCGGAAACAGGGCATGGCGGGAAACTAAGCTGTCACCGCGCAACAGTGAAGTCGCTGCTAGGAATTTGCTTCCGCGCCCACCGCACCGGAAACGGTCAGAACCGGGACGGGCGTCGGGGAGTGAGGGGGTCTGGGGGGAGCGAGGGGTGGCGGAAGGTTGAATTGTGAAGGAAGAAGGATGAATCGGGACTTCCGCGCTTCTCCGCACGGGGGATTTCGTGGGGCAGGATGTGGTTACGGAGGGTTTCATGCGTTCGTTCATGGTTCGCGATAAGCGTCATCCGCTCCGCTTTGCAAAGCATTTTTTCGGGAGCGCCGGTAGTGGTGCGAGGAGAGGCTTGAGTCGCGTCCAGATGGTTCGTAGCGACTGGTCGTGTTCGAGCAACGTTCTATCGATCTCGGCGAGGCGCTTGAGTATCGCGGCGTTGGTGGCGAGTTGCTCTCGCGTTTGGGCAAATGCCCGGACGACATACACACTCATCGTGACCGCTTGCGGGCTATTCAACACCATCGCAGCCATGATCGCTCCGTGTTCGGTAAAGGCGTGGGGCGGAAACTTCGCGTGCTGCCCGCGCTTTAAGGTCACAGTTTGTGATCTTAAAGCCGCGCGGCCGCCTGCGGTGACAATCCCATGCGCCTTCAAATCGCTGAATTCGGCCGCGCTGAGCGCAAAGATGAAGTCCGGCGGAAAACGGTCGGCATTCCGGCGGACCGCCTACGTGAGCGCACGTGTCTGAACCCCGTAGGCGGTCGCAAGGTCTGCAGAGAGAATCACGCGCTGGTCACGCACTGTGAGAATCAGCGAATCAATCGGAGGCGTCGGTTTCAGACTGGGTTTTAATTTAGACCAAACAACCCGCGCAGCACGAGCCAGAGCTTCGTGAATTTGCCGAGCGAGTAGCGGCGGTCGAAGACCTGCCAGCGGTCGAGGCGCATTTTTTCCAGCAGGCGCGAATAGACGGCGCGCATGATTTCCGCGGCGACCAGCGCCTTGCGGTCGGATGCGGGGCGGGCGGCGAGCGCGGCGCGGTAGAATTCCGAAGCGCGCACGGATTCGAAATCCATTAGCGCGAGGAAGGCCTCGCTGCGGTTGCCCGATGCGAGATCCTCGCGCGTGACGCCGAAGCGCATCATGTCCTCCTGCGGGAGATAAATGCGGCCCTCGTTCGCGAAGTCCTGGCCGACGTCGCGCAGGATGTTCGTGAGCTGGAAGGCGAGGCCGAGCTTCAGCGCGTATTCGCGCGCGCCGGGATCCTTCGCTCCGAAAATGCCGAGGCTCACGAGGCCGACGACGCTCGCCACGCGGTGGCAGTAAAGTTCGAGTTGCTCCCACGTCGCGTAGCTCGCGCCGTCGAGATCCATCTCCATGCCGGCGATGATTTCGAGAAAGTGATCCACGGAGAGCTGGTGCCGCGCGATGATCTCACGCACGGGCGCGGCGAGCGCGCTTTCGCCCGGTGTCTCGGCTCGCACGGCGCTGCGCCACTTTGCTAGGTCAGCTTCCTTTTCCGCGCGCGGCGCCGGCTCGTCCACGATGTCATCCACGAGTCGGCAGAACGCGTAGAACGTGATCATGTCGCGCCGTCGCTCCTTTGGCAGCGCAGCAAAGGCGAGCGCGAGGTTCGACTTGCTCGCGCGGGTGATTTTCTCCGCCTCGGTCACGGGGCGTTCCGGTGTTCTGGCTTCACGCGGCGATTAAGCGGTGCCACCCACACGCGGGGCAAGCGAATGTGAAGCGGAACATCCGCGTCCGCAGAGCCGACACGGGGATTGCTGTGCCGATCACGATAGCCCGCGAAAGACGCGACGTGGCGCGGAGAATACTGCGGCGGCGGACTTCCGATTTGCGACTTCACACCCCGCCCCGTGCTCGACACCCGGCCCCGGCTGCGTATCCTTTTCCCGTGCGCGAACCGGATTCCACGACTGCCCCCCTCGCGGGGAGTTTCCTCATCTCGCATCCCGGGCTGCTCGATCCGAATTTCCGCCGCACCGTCATCATCCTGCCCGACCACTCGGCGAAGGACGGAAGCTTCGGCTTCATCCTGAACCGGCCCACCGGCCGCGTCGTCGGCGACCTGCTCGGCAACAAGCCACTCGGCCAACTTTCCCGCGTGCCCGTGCTCAGCGGCGGTCCCGTCGGCGCAGACCAGCTCATCCTCGCGGCATTCCGCTGGCACCCGCAGACGAAAAAACTCGAGTGCCGCCACCACATCGCACTCGAAGAGGCCGAGAGCCTCGCGGCGAAACAGCACCACACCGTGCGCGCATTCGCGGGCTACGCGGGCTGGTCCGCGGGGCAGCTCGACGCCGAACTCGCGCAGCGCTCGTGGCTCGTGCGCCAGGCCGACGATCAGGAAGTGCTCGAACTTTCCCGCGCACCGCAGATGTGGCGGGATCTGACGAGCGGCTTCGGCCCGTGGTTCCGGATGGTCGCCGAAGCACCGGATGATCCGTCGCTGAACTGAGCGCCAGCGCTCCTCTTGTGCGCCACTCCGTTGCCCTGTAAAAGTCCGGCCATGCTCCTCTGGCGCGAAAAAATCCCCGACTTCTGGCTGCCGAAGATCCGCTCCGATCTCGCCGCGGTGCTCGTGGATCACGCACATCTCGAACGCAAGGCCGCGACCTCCGCGCTGAACATGGAAAAATACGACGAGCTCTTCGACCACGTCTCCGAGCTGAACGCGATCGCCATCGAGGAGCTGCAACATTTCGAGCAGGTGCTCGGCCTGCTGCGCGAGCGCGGCATCAAGTTCGGCACGGGAAAAAAGAGCCCGTGGATTTCTGGCATGATGTCGCAGGTGCGCAAGGGCCGGAAACACCAGGTCATTGACCACCTCATCGCGTGCGCGCTGATCGAGGGGCGCTCATGCGAGAAATTCCAGATCCTCGCGCAAGGCGTGCGCGATCTCGATCCGGGCCTCGCGGATTTTTACGCGAGCCTCGTCGAGAGCGAAGGCAACCACTACGCGGCCTACCTCATTATGGCGCGGCACATTGACGAAGCCGAAGCCGACCGGCGCCTCGACTTTTTCCTCGACCTCGACGCGCAGCTCATCCGCCAGCCGAACCCGCTCGCGATGCTGCATTGATCCGCCGCCGAATCGTCCCCTCCGCGTCGTCGGGAATGTTTCTGTTGACCGTCCGCCGCACGCCCGCTCTACTGCGCCCGTTCAGAAATCGGGCTGTGGCTCAGCTTGGTAGAGCGCCTGTCTCGGGTGCAGGAGGCCGCGGGTTCGAATCCCGCCAGCCCGACCACTGAACCCCCCACTGGGGAAACGGGGTTTTGACGATCTGGAAATCGCTTTCTAAGACCCTGTCCAAGACCATGTCTGTGGATGTCCGGCAATGTTTCGCAGCCCGGAAGACTTCGCGAATGCAGCATTTTCCTCGCTGGAAATGCAACGCGACGGTTTTGAAACACAGATGTGCGTGATGAAGTGCGGCGAGATTTTTTGGCGTCTCCTCCCATCCACTCCCCATCTTCAAACCTCACATCGTGCTCACGGCTCGTCGCCCCATCAGAGCAAGGCTCGCATCGCGCCCCGGAATTGAAGGCTGCGCTCCCCTGTCCTGCGTCGCCAGGGCTCCTGCGCCGTTTGCAAAGACGATGACTTGTTCAAACGGGCTTCAGCCCGCAAAACCGTCTCGACTCAGACCAGACGTTCGGATGCAAAATTCGCCCGCAAACTGCGATCGCACGTCATGACAAGTTGAAGCGCGGGCCTACTTTGTGGTTCGCGCCGCTCACTCCTCGCGGGGATTTTTCAGCGCGGCGATTTTTTCCATGACCTGTTCGCTGATGCGCTGGAAGACGACGCGCGGGTCGCCTTTCACGTCGCGCGCGGTGAAGCGCATCGGGTCGCCGACGACGATGGTGATGGGCGCGGGGCGCGGGATTTTCACGTCGCGCGGGAATGCCTCGAATGCGCCGAAGATTCGCATCGGCACGACGGGTGCGAGGGTCTTGGCGATGATGAATCCTGCGCCGGGCTTGGCGGGCTGGAGGTTGCCGTCGCGCGTGCGCGTGCCCTCGGGAAAGACGATCGTGCACCCGCCGGATTTCAGGACGCGCATGACGGCCTTGAGCGCCGCGACGTCGGAGCCCCCGAGGTCCACGCCGATGACATTGATGCGCCGGAGAATCCATCCGATGACGGGGATGTCGAAGAGCGTCTTGCGGGCAAGGTAGTGGATGGGGCGCTGGCACGAGATGCCGGCGAACGGCGGGTCGAGGAAGCTCTGGTGATTCATCGCGAGCAGCGCGGGGCCTTCCTCGATGATCTTGTCCTGGCCGTAAACGCGCAGGTCGAAAAATGCGTCGCCGACGAATTTCGAGAGCTGGTAGCTGACAGAGTAGGTGAAGCCCATGCAGCGGCGCGGTCAGATACCCTCGGGAAGCGCGAGGCTCTTGAGCTTCAGCCGGCCGATGATTTCGCCGACGACGCCGTCAATCGTGAGGTGCGAGGAGTCCACGACGTGCGCGTCCTCGGCGATGATGAGCGGGCTCATGGGGCGCGAGGAATCCTGCTTGTCGCGGGCTTCGATGCGGTCGGTGACGCCCTGCTTTTGCCGGCGTGCGGCACGGACTTCGAGCGTGGCATCAATGTAAAATTTATACGGCGTCTCGGGGAAGACCGCACTGCCGATGTCGCGGCCTTCCATCACGACGTCAGCTTCAGTGCAGCACGCGCGCTGGAGCGCGACTAGGCGGCGGCGCACCTCCGGGATGCTGGCGATGGTGGAGACGCTGGCGGTCACGCTGGCGTCGTTCAAGTGCGGCGCGGGATCGAGGCCGTCGAGGAGGATGGTGCTTTCACCAGTCGCATCGAAGCCGCACTCGAACACGGTCGAATCGAGCATCGCGCGGACTGCGCTGGTGTCCGCGGGCGGGATGCTGCGGGAGACCACGAGCCAGGTGACTGCGCGATACATCGCGCCGGTGTTCACGTAGCGATATTTCAGGCGGCGGGCGAGTGCGCGGGCGACGCTGCTCTTGCCGCTCGCTGCGGGGCCGTCAATGGCGATGACAATGTGTGCGGGCATCGGGAGAAAATTTTACTCGGGGCGAAGCGATGAGATCACCGGGATCTCCGAGGGTTCCGGCTTTGCGAGCTTGTGGAGCATTTCGTAAAAGCCTGGGTAGCTCGTATCCACGCAGGCGGTGTCGCGGATGTGCGACGCGCCTTCCGCGAACGTGGCGAGGATGGCGAATGCCATCGCGATGCGATGGTCGCCGAAACTCTCGACGGTCGCACCGCGCAATTTCGCACCGCCTTCGATTTCCATGCCATCTTCCTTTTCATCCACCAGCACGCCGAATGCGCGGAGGTTCTTTGCCACGGCGGCGATCCGGTCCGTTTCTTTCACACGCAGTTCGTGCGCGTCGCGGATGATCGTGCGCCCGTCCGCGAGCGCGGCGGCGACTGCGAGGATCGGGAGTTCGTCAATCACGTTCGGGATTTCCGCGCCGGCGATCACGGTCGCGCGCAGCTTTGTGCCGCGCACCTCGACGGTGCCGCTCGGTTCGCACTCGGAGTGTTCGACGATCTCGCTCACGTGCGCGCCCATGCGGATGAGCACGGCGAGGACGCCGGTGCGCGCGGGATTCAGGCCGACATCTTTGATCAGCAGGTGAGAGCCCGGATGCGCGGCTGCGGCGACGAGCCAGAATGCCGCGCTCGAAATGTCGCCGGGCACCGCGAAGTCGCGCGATTCGAGCGTCTGCCCGCCGCTCACGGAGACCGAGAGGCCATTCCGCCGCGGGCGCACGAGGTGCCACGCGAGCATCCGCTCGGTGTGGTCGCGCGAGAGCACGGGCTCGGTCACGGTCGTCGTGCCTTTTGCAAAAAGTCCGGCGAGCAGCACCGCGCTCTTCACCTGCGCGCTGGCGACGGGCGAGGTGTATTCGATGCCCTTCAGCGGGCCGCCTTCGATCACGAGCGGCGCGCTGCCCTTTGCTCCTTCGGCGGTGATTTTTGCGCCCATCTGCGTGAGGGGATCGATGATGCGTTTCATCGGGCGCTTGCTGAGCGAGGCGTCGCCGGTGAGCCGCGAGCGGAACGGCTGCGCGGCGAGGATGCCGCACATGAGGCGCATGGTCGTGCCGGAATTGCCGCAATCAATGTCGCCGCTCGGCGCGGTAAAATGGCCGCGTTTTCCCTCGATGATCACGGTCGTCTCGTCGGTGCGCTCGATCGGGATTCCGAGCTGCTGGAAAGCCTTCATCGTCGAGAGGCAGTCCTCGCCGGGCAGGAAGCCGGTGATTTCCGCACGGCCATTCGCGAGGGCGGCGAACATGATCGCGCGGTGCGAGATGCTCTTGTCGCCGGGCACGGTCATCTCGGCGTGGATGGCCGGGGCCTTTTCGATTTTCCAGTCGGGCATTTTCTATTTCGGGAAAGTGATGCGTTCGCGTGTTGCACGCGCGGCGGCGAGGAGGTCGTGGATCTCCTGCCCGTCGCCGGCGAGCGCGAGGGTTTGGCGAAATTCGGCGAGCTTGGCAATCAAAGCATCAATCGCCGGGAGCACTGCGGCGGAATTTTCGCGGAGGATGCCGCGCCACAGCTCGGGCGGGCCGGCGGCGACACGCGTGGTGTCGCGGAAGCCGGGGCCGACGACGCGAAATGCGTGCTCGTTGCGCGCAGCGACGGCGTTCACGAGCGTCGCGGCGAGCAGGTGCGGCAGATGGCTCACAAGCGCGACGCATTCATCGTGCTCCGCAGCCGGCAGCTCCACGACGCGACAGCCGATGCCTTTCCAAAAGTCGCACACCGCCGCAAGCGCCGCAGCGTCCATGTCCGCCTCCGGCGTGACGATGCACGTCGCACCGTCGAAGAGATTCGCGCGCGCCGCAGGAAGGCCGGTGAATTCGCTGCCAGCCATCGGATGGCTGCCGACAAAATTTGCGCGCCCGGAAAATATCGGGCGCAGATCCGCGAGCACCGGCCCCTTCACGCTGCCGACATCCGTGACGGTGCAGCCGCGTGAAACCACCGGCGCGATTTTTTCCGCCAGCCCGGCCATCGCGCCGACGGGCACGCAGAGCACCACGAGATCCGCACCTTTCACCGCCGCCGCGAGATCATCCGTCGCCGCATCCGCGCAGCCCGCCTTCTCGATCTCGGCGATCGCCTCCGCGCGACGCGCCCAGAGCGTGATGTGCGAACCGCCCGCGCGCCGCAGCGCGAGCGCGATGGAGCCGCCGATGAGTCCGGGGCCGAGGATGGCGACGCGTTTCATGGGAGAAAGTTGAGAGTTGAGAGTTGAGGGTTGAGAGTTGAGCGGAGAGGCAGCGTTTTTTCCTCTGAACACTCAACTCTCATCTCTCAACTCACCCCAAAAACAATCCCCGGCTTGCGGTCCAAAAAAACCGACAAGCCGGGGACGAGATTCAAGGCTCGGAGCTGCTGCGGCCTACGGGGGAACAAGAAATGTGCGGCGCGTGTAGGGGCACTCGGCTTCGGTGCCGGGCGGCAGGCCACGCACGTCAATCATCCGGCCTTGCGCATCATACGGGCTCTTCACGTAGCCAGGCTTGCCGTCCACCTTGATGGCGTAGTCGGGATTCTGTTTCACGGGCGCGTCCGGGATTTTCTTTTTTTCCACGGGAGTCGGATCCACGATTTCGTTTTTCTTTTTCTCCGCGGGATCGGTGTAGCCGTCGTCAGGGTCGCGCGGCGTCTCCTTTTTCTCGGGCGTCTTCGGTCCTGGGACAAGTTTCCTCGGGTCGGGGTTCTTTTGGCACGCGCCGACACCTACGGCGACAGCGAGCGAAAGGATCGAATGGATGAATCGGTTCATAAATCGGCCCTCATGTAGAGGATCACGGGAGGGATGGCAATGCTAAATTTCCAGCATTTAACGGCCTGCCTGTTCGTGGCAATCGGGAGTTGGCCCGGAGGAAAAAGGCCGCTATCCCCCTGTGCCGATGTCAAAACCGCTCGCATGGACGGTCTGGGCTTTCACCGCGCTGCTGCTCGGTTTCTTCTTCGTGTGGCCGATCCTCACCACGGTGCAGCAGGCGTTTTTCGATCCGGGCGGCAAGTTCTCGCTGCTCGCCATCCGCGAGGTATTCGCGAACCGCATCTACGTCGAGGGCCTGCGGAATTCCTTCATGCTCGCGCTCGCCTCGACCGCGCTCACGCTCGTCATCGCGCTGCCGCTCGCATTTCTCAGCGACCGCTTCGACTTCGCCGGGAAAAAGATCCTCACCGCGTTGCTGCTCGTGCCGATGATCCTCCCGCCCTTCGTCGGCGCCATCGGCGTGCGGCAAATGCTCGGGCAATACGGCGCGCTGAATTCGCTCCTCACACACCTCGGCCTGCTCGACCCCGGCACCACGATTGACTGGCTCGGGCGCGGGCAGTTCTGGGGCTGCGTGATCCTGAACGCACTCCACCTTTACCCGATCCTCTACCTAAACCTCACCGCCGCGCTCGCGAATGTGGACCCCGCGATGGAGGAGGCCGCGGAAAATCTCGGCTGCACCGGGTTCAGAAAATTCCGCCGCATCACGCTGCCGCTCATCATGCCGGGTTTGTTCGCGGGCGGCACGATCGTCTTCATCTTCGCGTTCACGGAACTCGGGACGCCGCTCATCTTCGACTACGCGCGGGTTACGAGCGTGCAGATTTTTTACGGCATCAAGGAAATCTCCGGCAACCCGTTTCCCTTCGCGCTCGTCGTCGTGATGCTCTGCGCGACCGCGCTGCTCTATGCCGCGAGCAAGCTGCTCTTTGGTCGCAGCGAGAGCGCGATGTCAGGAAAGGCGGGCACCGCCGGCACCACGCGCACGCTCGGCGGCGCATCGGGCTGGCTGTGCGCGATGGTGTTTGCCGGCATCACCTTCCTTGCGCTCCTGCCGCACATCGGCGTGGTGCTCGAATCCTTCTCAAAGGACTGGTATCGCACCGTGCTGCCGGGCGAGTGGACGACAAAGCATTACAGCGATGCGCTCGGCCACTACCTCACGGTTCCAAGCATCACGAACTCGCTCAAATACGCCGGCCTCTCCGTCGTCGTGGACATCGTGCTCGGCCTCGCCATCGCCTACGTGATCGTCCGCACGAAGCTCCCCGGACGCCAGGCGCTCGACACGATCTCCATGCTCCCGCTCGCCGTGCCCGGCCTCGTGCTGGCGTTCGGCTACATCTCGATGACACAGCCGGGCCGCTTCTTCGCATTTCTAAATCCCAGCAAAGATCCCACGCTCCTGCTCGTCATCGCATATTCCGTGCGCCGCCTGCCCTACGTCGTGCGCAGCGCCGTCGCCGGCCTGCAGCAGACGAGCGAGACGCTGGAGGAAGCCGCGCAAAATCTCGGCTGTCCTCCGCTGCGCACACTGCGCCGCATCACCTTCCCGCTCATCGCGGCAAACGTGCTCGCCGGGGCGTTGCTGGCATTCAGCTTCGCGATGCTGGAGGTCAGCGACTCGCTCATCCTCGCGCAAAAGCAGCAGCACTTCCCGATCACGAAGGCCATCTACGAGCTGTTCCAGATGATCGGCGACGGCAAATTCCTCGCCGCCGCGCTCGGCGTATGGGCTATGGTATTCCTCGGCCTCACCATCGCTGTCGCCAGCCGCATCCTCGGGAAGAAAATGGGCGCGCTCTTCCGCGCGTAGCGTAGCTCTCCAGAGCTGCGCCGGAAAAAAAGTGGCTCTCGAAATACGCGAAGAAGCACGCAAACTTTCCGCGCCCTTCTTCGTGTTTCGCGGGCAGACAAATGCGCAGCTCTGAAGCGCTACGCTACGCCCGCGGATGCGCGTCGTCGTACGCTTTCTTCAGCCGTTCAGTCGTGACGTGCGTGTAGATCTGCGTCGTCGAGAGGCTCGCGTGGCCGAGGAGCGACTGCACGCTGCGCAGGTCCGCGCCCGCGTCGAGCATGTGGGTTGCAAAGCTGTGCCGCAGCTTGTGCAGCGAGATCGTGCGCGGGATGCCAGCGAAGGCGAGATAGCGCTTCAGCGACTCCTGCATGTTCCGCGTGCTCAGCCTGCGGCGTGATTTGTTGATGAAAAGCGGCCCAACGTTCACGCCCGCAGCCTGGCGGTATTTCTGAATCGCCTTCAGTGCGAGATCACCCACCGGCACCACGCGCTCCTTCCGTCCTTTGCCCAGCACGCGCACGCTCTCGGTGAATTCATCCGCATCGCGCACATCGAGCGCTGCGACCTCCGCGAGACGCAGGCCGCTGCTGTAAAAAAGTTCGAGGATCGCCGCGTCGCGCTGCGGCATCCACTTCGGCGCGCGATCCGATTTTTCCATCGTGAGCGGCGCGGCGAGCAGCGCGTCAATTTGCTGGCGCGAAAGCACGACGGGCAGGCCGCGATCCATCTTCGGGAGCTGCACCTGCTTGAGCGGATTGTCCTTCAGCCCGTGGCGCTCGGTGAGGAAGCGGAAGAAAGTCCGCAGCGCCGCGAAGTGCAGCCGCACCGTCGGCTTCGCGAGCCCGGCCTTCATCTGCTCGAAAAGATAGCGACGAAAATGATCCGCCCGCAGTTCCTTCCACGCCGGCTGCGCGACGCTCTTGCGGAAACTTTCCAGCGCGTGCCGGTAGTTCGTGAGCGTGAGCGGCGAGACGTTGCGCTCGACTTCGAGGTGATCGAAAAACTGGTCGGTGAGTCGGTCGGCGGGCACGGGGCTGCCTTATCTTAATCGTAATCTTAATCCTAATCTTAATCTCCGCGGCAAACACACGCCGCGGCGGGATTAGGATTACGATTAAGATTAAGATTAAGAGGGAGTGCGCCGCCCCTCACGGCATCCGTCGGAGCTGGATGCTGTCGAAACGATCCTGCCCGGCGAAGATGTCGCTCACGATCACGATGTGCTCGCCGCTCTTCACGATGCCCTTTTCGAGCAGCAGACGTTCCGCGGCGGTGATCGTTTTTTCCGGCGTCACATCGAACGGCATGCAGATCGGCTCGACAGCCCGGAAGAGGCTCAGTTTGCGGCACAGCTCCCACGTCGGCGTGAACGCGAAGATCGGCGCGTAAAGCGGACGCTGCCCCGCGACAAATGCGGCCATCGTCCCACGCCGGGTGAAGATGACGATCTTCGTGTCCGGAAGACTGTTCGCGAGGACGACGGCGCTGCGCACGGTCTTCTCGCGATCCGTCTCCAGCACCGCGTGCTCCGCAAAGCCGAGGCCCGGCGTGCGCTCGATGCGCTCGGCCACCTTATCGAGCACCTTCACACATTGGATCGGGTATTTGCCCGTCGTCGTCTCGCCGCTGAGCATGATCGCATCCGCCTGCTCGAAGACCGCGTTCGCGACATCGGTGACCTCGGCGCGCGTGGGCACCGGGTTCACGATCATGCTCTCCAGCATGTGCGTTGCGACGATGACCGGTTTGCCGAGTTCGAGGCAGCGCTTCACGATCCGGCGCTGGATGATCGGCAGTTCCTCCATTGGGCATTCGATGCCGAGGTCGCCGCGCGCGACCATGATCACGTCGGTGGCATCAATGATGGAAGCGATGTTTTTCACCGCGAGCTGATCCTCGATTTTTGCGACGATGCGCGCGTCGCTCCCGTGCTCATCGAGCACCTTGCGCAGCACACCCACGTCGCTCGCCTCGCGGCAAAAACTGAGCGCCACGAAGTCCACGCCGAGTTCCGCGCCGAGTTCGACATCGGCGAGATCCTTCTCCGTGAGCGGAGGCAGGTTCACTTTCACGCCGGGCAGATTGATGTGCCGGCGCGAGCCCATCACGCCCTCGGTGAGCACTTCGCAGCGCAGGCGGTTCCCGATTTTTTCCAGCGCCTTCATGTGGATGACGCCGTTGTCCACGAGCACGACATCGCCGACGGAAATATCGTCAATCAGCCCGTCGTAGTTCACGTCCACGCTCGATTGCTCCTCGCTCTTCGCGCCGCGCACCGTGAACTCGAAGATGTCGCCGGGCTTGAGATTGAGCTTCACCGGCAAGTCGCCCGTGCGGATCGCCGGCCCCTGCGTGTCCATGAGGATGCCGACGATTTTCGCCGTCTCGCGCGCGGCATTGCGGATGCGCGGGACGATGGCGCGCACCCAGTCGTGGGGCGCGTGACTCATGTTGAGCCGGAAACAATTCACTCCCGTCTCGATGAGGCTGCGGAGCATCTCGGGCGATTCCGTGGCCGGCCCGAGTGTGGCGATGATTTTCGTTTTGCGCATGATGTTTGAAACCCTGATGTGCCCTGCATCCGCGGTTCATCCGCGAAAGCGCGCGCACCGTGCGCGGCGAGAGCGTTTGCGTCAAGACCGTCGCCCTGGCACAGGAGGGGCGTCTCTGATTGCCGTTAGGAAAATCCGCCGCGTTGCGTGCGAAAAAGGCGTTACTGCGCAGCGTGGACGCTGCGAAAAAACGCGCAATGCCGACCTACCCCAGTCGCCGCCAGTTCACCGCGGTGCTCCTTGCTGCCGCTCCTGCGACGTTGCTCGCCGATGCCCCGCCCGCCGCGGGGAGGTAGCTGAATCTCCGCATCGGCGAGGGGTTCGAGGCTGGCGATGAGAACATCCGCGCAGTACTTCGGTCGGCGGGCGAGGCGCTCTGGAAACACTGCCCGAACACGCGATGGGAGCTGCCGGGCTTCTTCATTTTTGTTCCCCTGCGGATCGCTCCACGTGCGCCACGGCGAAGGAAGCTCCGACTTCAGCGGAGTCGCCTCGGGCTGCTCCTTCTTCACCGCCACGGGCTACGCCGTCGGTGCAGGCTGGTTCTTCTTGTTAGGTTTCGCCGCGGTGGCCGGGTGCGTCCAAGCGAGGACGGTGCAAGCTGCGATTGAGGCGGAGAGGACGAGACGTTTCATGGAGGCGGGGATTGTGCGCGAGGCTGACGGGAAACCTCACATACAAGGAGCAACGCCAACTTCGGGAATCACGGCGCAATTTTGCGCGATTGCGGCCTACGCAAAAATCTCCTGCACCACGCGCGACTTCTCCACGCCCGTCAGCCGCTGATCGAGCCCTTGGAATTTGAACGTCAGCTTTTCGTGATCCAGCCCGAGCGCGTGCAGCAGCGTGGCCTGCAGATCGTGGACGCCCACGCGGTTCACGACCGCCTTGTGTCCAATTTCGTCCGTCTCGCCGTAGTGGAAGCCGCCCTTCACGCCGCCGCCCGCGAGCCACACGGTGAACGCGTGCGGATTGTGATCGCGCCCCGGCTTGCCGCCCTTCTGCGATACGGGCAGCCGCCCGAATTCACCGCCCCACACGACGAGCGTGTCATTCAAAAGCCCGCGCTGTTCGAGATCCGCGAGCAGTGCGGCGACCGGCTGATCGGTCTCGGACGCGAACCCAGTGTGATTGCCCACGAGATCCGCGTGGCAGTCCCACGACTGCTGGTTGTCCATCCCACCGCTGTAGATCTGCACAAAGCGCACGCCGCGCTCGACCATCCGCCGCGCCATCATGCACTGCGAAGCGATGTGCGCGCAGTGCGGCTGGTCGAGACCGTAGAGCTTCTTCACATGCTCGGGTTCCTTCGACACGTCGAACGCCTCCGGTGCCGCGGTCTGCATGCGATACGCCAGCTCGAAGCTCTCGATGCGCGCAGAAAGTTCGCTCTCCACCGCGCTGCCGCCGAGCGACGCGCGGTTCAGCTTCGCGAGCAGATCGAGCTGCGCGCGCTGCCGCTCGTCGGTGAGATTCGAGAGGCGTTTCAAATTATCAATCGGCTCGCCCTGCGGACGCAGCCATGTGCCCTGATACACGCTCGGCAAAAATCCCGCGCCCCAGTTCAGCGCGGTGCCCTTGGGAAGCCCGCGATTTTTCGGATCGCTCATCACGACAAACGCCGGCAGCGAATCGCTCACCGACCCGAGCCCATACGTGACCCACGAGCCGACACACGGAAAGCCCATGCGCGTCTCGCCCGTGTTCATCATGAAGAGCGCCGGCGAGTGGTTGTTCGACTTCGTCCAGCACGAGTGGATGAACGTCATCTTGTCCACATGCTGCGAGAGATGCGGGAAAAGCCCGCTCGTCCAAGTCCCGCTCTTGCCGTGCTGCCGCCACTCGAACGGCGACTTCATCAGCGGCCCGACCGACGCGGGGAAAAACCCCGTCTTCGTGTCAAAGCCCTCCAGCGGCTGCCCGTCGCGCTTCGCGAGTTCCGGCTTGTAGTCCCAAGTGTCCACCTGGCTCGGCCCGCCATTCGTGAAGATCCAGATGACCGACTTCGCCCGAGCGCGCAGCGGCGGCGACTTCGGCGCAAGCGGATTCAGCGAAGCCGCACCCGCGCGATCGAGCAGCGACGCAAGCGCAAGCATTCCAAATCCGCCGCCTGCGCGCTGGAGAAGCTGGCGACGTGAGAGAGGGTTATGGGAAGAGTTCATGGTCGGATGAAAGTGGGGGTGCGGCGTCCGCTACTGGGCATACGCAAAATCGTTCAGCCCGAAAACCACCTGCGCAAAATCCGCGAGCGCGAGATGCGCGGCGTTCGGTTTTCCCTCGGCGGTGTAGCTCGCAGTCTGCGTCGCGACAAATGCGCGCGCCGACTCAGCTTCCTGCGCGCGCGGCGCACGGCCGAGCCCGATCAGATACGCACGCGCGATCCGCGCCTCGTCGCCCGTCTCCGCTTCCATGCGCGTCGCAAACGCCTCCGCCCACTCACGCACCTGCGGTCCGTTC
This sequence comes from Verrucomicrobiota bacterium, assembly GCA_014189875.1. Taxonomy (GTDB): domain Bacteria; phylum Verrucomicrobiota; class Verrucomicrobiia; order Chthoniobacterales; family Chthoniobacteraceae; genus SXWH01. Next base: position 20,293 of record BJFP01000016.1, read on the forward strand.
ATCAGCATCAGCGCCTGCGGTGCGACCGTCGTCGTCGGACGCGAGCCCTGGCTCACGAGCGGCTCGGGCAGATCAAATGCCACCATCGAGCCGATGAGCTGGCTTCGCTTGATCGTGAAATAAATGCTCCGCCGTTTGCTGCGCTCGTCCTTCGTGCCGGGGCCAAACATCGTCGCATCCAGCACGCCGCCCACCGCGAGCATCGAGTCGCGCAAAGCCTCGCCTTCCAGCCGCTGCGGCACGCGGCGCGTGAAAGTGTCATTCGCAGGATCCGACGCTTCCTTCGCCGCATCGCGCGCGCTGCCCTGCTGCCACGCGGTACTCGTCATGATCAGCCTGTGCAGCGGCTTCAGCTTCCAGCCGCCGCGGATGAGTTCACCCGCGAGCCAGTCGAGCAGTTCGGGATTCGACGGCAGTGTGCCCGTTCGCCCGAAGTCATTCGGCGTCGCGACCAGCCCGCGTCCGAAATGATGCTGCCACACGCGGTTCACGATCACGCGCGCCGCGAGCGTGCCCGCTCCGCGTTCGACATCTGTGATCCAGTTCGCCAGCGAACGCCTGCGCCCCGAAAACTGCGCGCCCTGCTCCGGCTTCCACATCCATTGCTGAAGTGCGTCCGCCGACGGCATGAGCACCTGCAAAAATCCCTGCGTGGCCAAACCGTCCTTCATCTCCGTGTTGCCGCGCTTGAGCACATGCGTTTCCTCGAAAAAATTTGCGCCCTGCGAGTGCATCACCAGCGGCTTGTAGCCCTCCGCGCACACGAGCACCTTCGTCATGTTGGCAGGCTTCTTCGCAGCGAGTGCGGCGAGCTTCGTGTCGAGCTTGCGCCAGTCCGCATCGCGCCGCTTCCACCAGTCGAAAAGTGCGACGCGCTGCTTGTCGTCGAGCACCTTCTTTTTTTGCAACGCACCGAACGCCGCGATCACGGGCGCAGGCAGCGTCTCGCCATCGATCCGCGGCTCCGCATCCGCGATCACCGAGAGGCGCGGACGCCCGATGCCGTGCCGCGCATTCACCTCGAAATCGAGCACCACGCGCAGCACCGCGCCGCCCTCGAAATCCACCGGCTGCGCAAACGTGAACACGGCCGAGTGATCCTTTCCAACCTGCGGGTCCACCGCCCATCCCGTCTTCGCATTCTCATCGAGCGACGACGCAATGCTCAGGCTCGCCTTGTCCTGCTCGAAGTCCGCGACGGCCTTCGCGAGCTTCACCTCCGTCTCGTCACCGCCCGTCGCCTTCGCAAACACCCGGATTTTGCTCAGCGCAAAATTGCCATTGTCCGCACGCCCTGGCCCGCCCTTTTTCATCGAAGGATGCGCGAGCGCATCGAGCCGCAGCCCCGTGATGCTCCGCATCGTCGTCTTCGCCGAAAAGGTGTAAGTGTCCTCGCCGCCGTTCTTGCCTTCCGCGAGATAGGAGCCGTCGTCGAGCCGCGTGAACGTCGCGCCCGCCTTCGACTTCGTGTCGCTCATCGTCAGCACGCTCCACGACGTGCCCTTCGGCATCTCCGCGCCCGCCGCGATCCATGCGTCGAATTTTCCGTGCAGCTCCTTCTCATGCTTCGCGAGATCCGCCGCGAGCGGTTCCCGCTGCGCCGTCCATTCGCGCAGCTTCGGCGCGTTCTTTTCCGAATCCAGATCCAGATCGATCACACTTCGCGTCGTCGTCGTGAACGTGCTCAGCATCCGGTAATAGTCGCGTGTCGGGATCGGATCGAATTTGTGATCGTGGCAGCGCGCGCAGCCGACGGTGAGCCCGAGGAATGCCGAACTCGTCGTCGAGAGCATGTCATCCATCGCATCGTAGCGCGTGCGCTCGACTTCGTTTGCCGTGATCTGCGTCGGAAAAACGCCCGCGCCGAGAAATCCCGTCGCCGTCAGCGCGAGCGGATCGCCCGGAGCAAACTCATCGCCCGCAAGCTGCCAGCGCACGAACTGGTCGTAAGGCATGTCGCCGTTCAGCGCCTTGATCACAAAGTCGCGAAAATGAAACGCACCCTGGCGATCATAGTCGTGCTCGAAGCCGCTCGATTCCGCAAAGCGCGCCACATCGAGCCAGTGCCGCGCCCACCGCTCACCGTAGCGCGGCGAGGCGAGCAGCTCGTCGGCGAGCTTCGACATCGCGGATTGCGGATTCGCCCTGAAGTCCTTTTCAAAAGCCACGATCTGCTCCGGCGTCGGTGGCACACCGTGCATCGTGAGAAATGCACGCCGCACAAGCGTCGCCGCATCCGCAGGCGCGGCGAGCGCGAACTTTTTCTCCGCAGCCTTCACGGCGAGGAACGCGTCAATGGGGTTAGTGCTCAGACTTGGCCGCTTCGACTGAGCACTGAGAACTGAGAACTGAGCACTCGGCACCGCCACTTTCGCCAGCGGCTGGAACGCCCACCACTGCCGGTCCTCCGCCGTCACCACGCTGCGATCCCGCGCAGGCTTGCGCCCCTCGATCAGCGGCTCCGCATAAGGCGCACCCAAATCAATCCACGCCGCAAATTTCGCAATCGCCGCATCGGGCAGCCGCGGCTTTTTCTCCGGCATGTGCGGCTCCTCTTCGTGGCGCAGCATCTTCATCACCCTGCTCTCCGCCGCGCTGAACGGCACCACCGCCACACCATCCGCGCCGCCCTTTAGCAACCCTTCGCGCGTCACGAGATCGAGGTCGGCCTTCGTCTTCTCGCCACCGTGGCACTTCACGCAATGATCCTTCATCAGCGACGCGATCTCCTTCTGGAAAATCGCCAGCCCCTTCGTCATCCGCTCCGCATGATCCGGCGGTACTGGCGCTGCGCCCGCAGCAGCGGCGAGCATCGCACTCACAAACGAAGAGGTCTGTCGGAATTTCATGGCTTCACGGGTAAGCTCAGAATTTCCCACCCGCCTTCAAAACTGCAAGCTCGCGGATGCTCCATTAGTTCCCCTCCGCCGAGCCCGGCTGCGTGATGCGGAAGAACTCCGACTCCCCGTGCGGATTCGTCAGCGTGGTGATGCCATCCTTCACCTCCACGGTACCGCGCCGGATCAGCCGCCCCACGGGCTCGGGCAAAAACACATTCCCACGCAATTCCCCAGGCTGCCGGTCTCGGCGGAAAATCTCCTGCCCGCACGACGCCGTGAAATGATTCACCGTCCCATCATCCCGATGCCGGCTCTTGCCGCCCTGCGCGTCGAACAATCCCACCGCCGGCCACACCGTCATCCAAGTCTCATTCCACTGGCTCGGCACATTGATCGCGCCGTACGCGACGTGCGTCTGGAAATTCCACACGCCCTTTTCCCCGCCCGCATTCGAGAACCACGGCTTGCCGAAATCATCCTGGCAAAGTCCCCACTGACCGCCATTCGGCGCAGTCGGTTCCTTCATCGCCGCGCCCTTCGGATCACCGATAAGCACGGAATCCTGCAGCGGCAGCACCTTGCGCGGCACGACGAGGCCATCCGCAAAGACCGCGTGCTTATCGAATCTCCCATCGCCCTTTGTACTCTCGTGACGAGACACGCGGCTCTTCCGGTCATGCTCACCATTGCCGTCAATGTCCTACATGTAAGTCCGCATCTCGACGACATACATCCGCCCGTTGCCGTCGAACGCGATCGCCATCGGCTCCTTGATGTCCGGCTAGCTCAACACGAGTTCCAGCCGGCAGCCCGCGGGCAATTGGAACGTCTTCACTTCCTCCTCCGGCGAAAGGATCGGCACCTGCATTGCGAGCGGCGTCGCCTCCCCTTTCGCCAGCATCGGCGCAGGCTCGCGCTTTTCAGCAGCGGAGGAAAAAGCGGGCAAGGCTGCGAGTGCAGTGGCTAGTGCAATGGATGACGTGCGTCGGTGGAACATGGTGTGTTCGTTCGGAAAAATTGCGTTCAGTCTCAAAGCCGCGCGCCTTGCTCACTCCCGCGTCACGACCTCGTCGAGGTTCAGCAGCACGTTTGCCGTGCCGGTGTAGGCGGCGAGTTCCACGGGGTTGAATTTCGCATCCGCCTTCGTCTCACCGACTGCGAGTATCTTCGCAGCCTCCTCGGCGGATTGCTGGAATCGCGCAGTGCGTTTTACAAGTCCGGCGGCGAGGACTTTCAGCTCATCCGCGCGCGGCTCGCGGCAGGTCGCGCGGCGGAATGCCCACGCGATGCGCTGTTCGGGAGTCGATCCGCCCTCGGCGATCATGCGCTGCGCGAGAATGCGCGCGGCTTCGATGTAGGTCTTCTCGTTCAGCAACGCGAGCGCCTGGAGCGGCGTGTTCGTGCGCGAACGTTTCACCGTGCAAATCTCGCGCGATGGCGAATCGAAAATCGTCATCGTCGGCGGTGCGGCGGTGCGTTTCCAGATCGTGTAGAGCGTGCGGCGGTAGAGACCCTCGCCGGTGTCCTCCTTGTAGTTCCGCATGTCGCCATAGACGCTCGTCTCGTCCCACACGGCGGCGGGCATGTAGGGCTTCACGCTCGGCCCGCCGATTTTTTCCACAAGCAGCCCGCTGATCGCGAGCGCCTGATCTCGCAGCGACTCCGCACCGAGCCGGAACCGTGGCCCGCGTGCGAGCAGCCGGTTCTCGGGATCCTTCGCAAATGTCTCCGGCGTGACGCGCGATGACTGCCGATACGTCGCGCTCATCACGATGAGCTTCTGCATCCCCTTCATGTCCCAGCCGAGGGCGGGTTGAGATGTTGATGTTTGCGCCTTCGGCGACTGGAAGACACTCGCCATCCAGTCGAGCAACTCAGGATGCGACGGCCACTCCGCCTGCGAGCCGAGATTCTCCGAAGTCTTCACGAGGCCTGTTCCGAAAAATCGCTCCCACTCGCGGTTCACCCACACGCGCGCGGTCAGCGGATGCTCGCCGCTCACGAGCCACTTTGCAAAGCCGAGCCGGTTGTTCGGCGCGTCCTTCGGCAGCGGCGGCATCACAGCGGGCAGTGCACGCGGAACCACGTCGCCCGGCTTGTCGTACTCGCCGCGTTTCAAAATGCGCGCCTCCTTCGGCTGCGGCAGTTCCTCCATCACCATCGTGCTCTCGACTTCCGCATACACCGCATCGAGCGACTTCTTCGCCGCGGCGGCCGCGGCCTCCTCGCGCTTCAGCGGGTTGTCCGTGTTCTCGCGGAAAAATTTCGCGAGATCCGCCTTCTGCGCCGGGGTGCGTTTCGCGGGCTCCGCGTTGATCGCTGCAACGATGTCTGGCGGCACCTTCGCGCCATCGAGCTTCAGCGCGGCAGCGGGCAGCGATGACGTCGAGAGCCGGAAGCGCCCGATGTTGTGCCCGTCGAACGCGTCGTGGCGCAGCGTGATCGTGATCGTCGCATTCGGCGGCACCGTGATCGGCGTCGCGGCGACAAACATCGCCTTGCGCGCCACGCGCTTCGTCTCGTCGTTGCCGTCAATCGCCCATCCCTTCTTGTTCTTCGCGCCCTTGCCGCGCTTCAGCTTGTCCTCGACGATCAGTTTCACCTCGTAGTCCTTCTGATTGTAGTCCGCCTCCGCGCGCGTGAACATCGCCTCCAGCGGCTTCGCGAGCCCCGGCGCAGTGATCTGCGCGTCCACATCGGTGAGGACAAAATTGCCGTTCGAGAATCGGCCGAGGCTTTTGCCCGGCAGCGAAGGATCCGGCAGCGCATCGAGCAGCAGTCCGCTGAAAGTGCCGGCAGCGAGCGGCGCGATCACCGTGTAGATGTCATGCGGCGGATTGATGCCGCCCGCGAGCCACGATCCGTCGGCCTGCCTTTTGAAAGTCGCGCCGCCGTCGCTGCGCACTTCCTTCGGTTCGATCATCGTCCACGGATTCATGCCACGCTGCATCTCCGCGCGAAACTTCGGCTCCCACGCCGCCTGCGCGGCGGCGAGTTCCTTGTTCGCCGCAGCCACCTGCGCCTCGCCATCCTTCACGGCCTTTTCGAGCTTCGCGATCTGCGCGTCCTGCTCCGGCGACGGCAGCGCCAGCGTCGGGCGCGAATTTCCGCCGCGCTTTGCACGGCCCGCGCCACCGGATTCGTCGAGCACGCCGGATTCGTTGTTGGAATTGAAGAACGCAAAGAGCTGGTAAAATTCCTTCTGCGAGATCGGATCGTATTTGTGATCGTGGCAGCGGCAGCAGTTGAAAGTGAGCGCCATCCAGGTCAGCCCCGTCGTCTCCACGCGATCGATCACCGTCTCTGCGAACCACTCCTCGACGATGCGCCCGCCCTCGCCGTTCAGCCGGTGGTTGCGGTTGAAGCCCGTCGCCGCGATCTGCTCGCGCTTCGCGTTTGGAATGAGATCACCCGCGAGCTGCTCGATGGTGAATTGGTCGAACGGCTTGTTGTCGTTGAACGCCTTGATGACCCAATCGCGCCAATGCCACATGTGCCGCTGCGTGTCGCTTTGGAAGCCGTTGCTGTCCGCATAGCGCGCCATGTCCAGCCAGCGCGTCGCCATGTGCTCGCCGTAGCGCGGCGAGGAAAGAACACGATCCACGACCTTCTCATAGGCGTTCGGAGATTTGTCCGCGAGGAACGCATCCACCTCCGCAGTCGTCGGCGGGATGCCCGTGAGATCGAGCGTCACGCGGCGGATGAGCGTTTCCTTCGGCGCCTCGGGCTGCGGCGCGAGCCCTTCTTTCGCGAGCCGCGCGAGCACGAAGGCGTCGATCGGATTAGTGCTCAGACTCGGCTGCTTCGACTGACCACTGAGCACTGAGGACTGAGCACTCTTCTGCGGCACCGCCGGACGCTCGGGACTGATGAACGCCCAGTGCCCCTGATACTCCGCACCCTCCGCAATCCAGCGGCGGAACGAATCAATCTGCTCCGGCGTGAGCACCTTGTTCGTCTTCTTCGGCGGCATGAGATCCTCCGCGTCATGCGTGATGAGCCGCTTGTAAACTTCGCTCGCCTCCGGCTTGCCCGGCACGATCGCCGGACCCGAGTCGCCGCCCTTCATCGCCGACTCCTTGTTGTCGAGCCGCAGCCCGCCCTTCACTTTCGCCACGTCCGGCCCGTGGCACGCGAAGCAGATGTCCGAAAGGATCGGCCGTATGTCGCGGTTGAAGGATACCTTCTCCGCCGCGTGCGTGAATGGCAGGACCGAGAACGCGATGGCGGTGGCGAGGATGGACTTCAGATACGGTTTCATGGGCGAGGAATGTTGGACTGTGCTCCGCCTGAAGCGACCTGCAATCGCCTACTTGAACGCCTTGTCCTTCGCATTCCCGCCGCTCACGAGATATGCGATGAGGTCGAGCAGTTCGTCCTTGTTCAGAGTGTTGATGAGGCCGGGCGGCATCATCGAGACGTTGAAGACCAAGCGGCTTTTCACATTCGCCGAGGGCACTGCGGTGAGGTCGTTCGGCGCGA
>BJFP01000017.1 GCA_014189875.1 Verrucomicrobiota bacterium
GCCGGTGTAGGTGTTCGCGCCGGAGAGTGTGAGGGTGCCGGCGCCGGCCTTGGTCAGACTGGTGGCCGCGCCCGCGAGGATGGAACTGATGGTGTCCGAGGCGTTGTTAACGGTGATGGTGGAAACGGGAGCCAGATTGATGGTGCCGCCGGAAAGGACGATGGCACCGGAGCCGGAGGCAAAGGTGATATTCCCGGCGTCCACGGTGCCGCTGACGGTGATGGTGCCCGCGGCGAGGCCGGTGGTGCCGTTGCCGAAGTTCAGGGTATCGCCGATGCCGGTGGTGAAGGGCGCGAAGACGTTGGCTCCCGTAGCACTGAGGGACCAGCCGGCGATTGTTCCCGCAGTCGGTGCCGCCCAAGTGCCGGTGGACGCGCCGGCCGTGCCGAAACCAGCGGTCGCGGCGTCATCATCCCAATAGTAAACGATGGCCTGCGCGGACGGCACGGCGAGGAGCGTGAGCGCGGAGAGCACGAGCCCGCGGGAATATTTTGCAATCGAACCCGAGAGCGCTTTCGGGCGCATGGATGGGGCGGATGCGGCTTTCCTGCGCTTGCGGGAGTTTCGGAAAAAGACGGGCCGTGAGTTCATCGGCGTGATGGCTGGCTGGTGGGGAATGGATTAAAAGTTAAAACGAAAGCACCCGCGAAAAAGGCCGGTGGAAAACGGACGGACCTTGCAGGGCCGGGTGGAGGGTCGGAGGGTCGGTCCGAGAGAGCAACGGGAGGCAGATCGGGGGTGAAATTGAAGATGGATCACAAGCCAAATGGGAGGAGATTCGTACTGTCAGGCTCTCATGCTTTCAATGGACCATTCCTGACCACCCCGCGCAAGAGAAGGCTTCACGAAATTTGAACAATACATATCGGGTGCGAAGAATGCCAAGCACTGAGCGGAGCAGATAAGTGGCAACTCGTGAGCGACCCGCCAGCCGACTGATCCCTTCCGTCGGGCGGGCCTTTGCGAGCCGAAGCTCGGGACTACTTTGCCCTCCATCGCCGGTGCCTGGCAGCACGGATGGGAGCGCCGACTTGTTTTGGCCATCATCGCATGAGGCCGTTTCTTTCTGATCCTGCCCTGGCGTGTTCGGGCGTCCGGAACTCCCGGAAAAGATTTTTGAAAAATCTTTGAACGGCGGGGCGGGAGGGCGGTCATATCAACCGTTACAAGTGTTAGGGTGGTTCGGGCCGCTCGTGAAACTCCGGTGGGAGTCCGCGGGCGGCCCGGCATCTTTTTAGGGGGAAACGGTGGTTCCGCACGGAGGGAGTGCGGGGCATGGTCAGTTTGGCTGGAGTGCTGGCTGAGTGGGGAAAAGTTCTCTGGTTCTCAGTGCTCATACCGCAATCAGTAGAGAACAGGGCGACCAATGGTAATGGGAAGGCATGGCAAAACGATTCCGACTTGGAAAACCTGAGCTGGCCGGGGAACTGGAGAAGCTGAGCCGGCAGGCGAAGCTGCCGCGGGAAGTGGAGCGGCTGAGGGCGGTGCGCATGGCGATGAGCGGGGACTTCACCCTCGGGTAAATTGACCTGGCGTGCGGGCGCTCGCGCTCCGCAGTGGGGCAACGGATGCGCGTGGCGCGCGAACAAGGTCTGGCGGCGCTGATGGGGCTGCATCAGGGGCGAGGGCGCTCCAGCGCGATCCGGGGCAAGGTGAAAAATGAGATAATTAAGGGGCTGGCAGGTGTTTGCGGACTTCCGTTTGCATGACGGCTGCGATCGAATTCGCATGGCAACACCGCGCGGACAGCCTCCTCCTGCTCGATGAGAAACGCGGGCGGGCAATCGCCATCGCACTCGGCATCCAAGCACGCGGCATCCTTGGAATCATCGCCGCAGCCCGTCGCCGCAGCCTGCTTGATTTCGATGAAACGATTGCGCGCTTACGCGTGCATGGATTTCGGATTGCCGAAGCGTTGCTCGTTCAGGCCCGTACGAGCCTCGGCTTGAAGTAGCCCGCGTCCCGCTACCCCCGCAGCGCGATGGGCGTGACTTTTTTGCCCACGGCGGGACCGGTGTATTCGCTCAGCGGGCGGTAGAGGCGGTTGTCGGCGAGCTGCTCGAGGACGTGCCCGGTCCAGCCTGCGCAGCGCGCGATGGCGAAGATGGGTGTGAACATGTCCGTCGGCAGGCCGAGCGAGTAATAGACCGAGGCGCTGTAAAAATCCACGTTCGCATTCAGCCCTTTCTTTTCCTTCATGATGGTCGCGATGCGCTCGCTCATGCGCAGCCACTTCGGGTCGCCGGCCTTCTCGGTGAGCTTGATGGCCATGGCGCGGAGATGCGGTGCGCGCGGGTCGAGCACCTTGTACACGCGGTGGCCGATGCCCATGATTTTTTTCTTCTGCGCGAGTGCGTTTTCGATCCACGCGTCCACGTTCGCCTCGCTGCCGATTTCCTGGAGCATGTGGATCACGCCCTCATTCGCGCCGCCGTGCAGCGGGCCTTTCAGCGTGCCGATGGCGCTTGTGATCGCGGAGAACATGTCGCTCAGCGTGGCGATGGTCACGCGTGCGCTGAACGTGCTCGCATTCATCCCGTGATCCGCGTGCAGCACGTATGCGACGTCGAGGGTCTGTGCGGCTTCCTCGCTCGGTGTCTCGCCGGTGAGCAGGTAGAGAAAATGTGCGGCCTCGCCGAGATCCTTGCGCACGGGCGGGAGCGATTTGCCGGAGCGCGCGCGGTGGAAATATGCGGCGATGACGGAAATCCGCGCGGTGATTCCCACGGCGCGCTCACGGTTGCGATCCACGGATGTGTCGTCGAGGTGATGATCGTAGAGCCCGAGCATCGAGACGGCGGTGCGGATGACGTCCATCGGGTTCGCGTCCTTCGGCGCGGAGGTGAGGAAATCAATGATGCCCTGCGGCAGTTCGCGGTGTGTGCGCAGCGTCTCGTGGAGCGCGTTGAGCTGGCGCCCGTTTGGCAGTTCGCCGTACCAGAGCAGGTGGACGACTTCCTCGAAGGTGACCTTGCCCGCGAGTTCGTTGATGTCGTAGCCCGCATAGATGAGCTGGCCGATGTCGCCGAGCACGTCTGAGAGGCGGGTGGAGTTGGCGACGATTCCTTCGAGTCCTTTTGCGACGACGGGCATGGTATGAAAAAAGTGTGGCGTGATTTTTAAGAGTGAACCCCAGCGCGAGGGCGCATGTCCCTGCGTGGAAACGGAGCGCGGACATTTCCCGTTCTGCCCGGCGCGTGCAAGCGGGAATCACTGCGGCGGGTGGAATGGTCTGCGGCGGCGGGGCGGACGGAGACTCGGTAGCCGACGACGGAAGGAGGCGGGGTGATTCTCACCTCACGTTCTTGCGCGTGGCTGCGGGGAAAAGTGTGCCCGCCTCCTGCCCGTCGGGAGGCTACGGTGCTGCCGGGCGCTCACTGGTAGCTGTGGCCGATCGTGAAGGTGATGCGTCCGTCGGGGAGCTGGCGGATTTCGTGGATGTGGACGGGGAGGCCGCCGCCGAGGAGCGAGCGCGACGAGGGATGTGTGTCGGGCGTGAAGGCATGATTCGACGGACTCGGGAAGGGGATCGAATTCAGGAAGGCGCGCGGGCCGAGCGGGCCTTCGATGCCGTGCGATTCCTCGGGGATGGGATGGTCGCCGACGATGCGTCAGACGAGGAGGCCCGCGGCGGGAATACCGGGGTCGAAATCACGCTGCTGGCGATTTTTCAAGAGCAGGTACTCGCTCGTATCGCGGCGGATGAGCACCTTGGGGCACTCGGTGCTGCTGCCCTCGACGGGCGCGCGGATGGGCTTCTGTTTTTCCGTCGGATCGATCAGCGCGGGCTTCAGCCAGCCGAGCTTTTCCTTGCACCATGCGGACATGTGCTGCGGGCGGCCCTTCTGGAGTTCGGCGGCCATGAGGCACCACACGCCGACGCCCTCGGAGCCGGGATTTTCCGGGCGCGCGTGGAGGTCGGGCAGGCCGAGCATGTGGCCGAATTCATGGCAGAAGACGCTGATGCTCGTCATCGTCTCGCCGCCCTCGGGGCAGATGAAATACGAGATGCGCGCGTCCTTGCCGGAGCGCGTGAGGTGAACCGGGACGGTTGCGCCTTCGCCGAGCGGCTGGATGGCTTCGCGGAGCGCGCGTGCGTTCGGCACTTCGACGGCGCCGATTTTTGAAATGATGTCACCGGGCAGGATTCCGGCGGCCTGCGCGGGCGAAGCGGGTTCGACTCCGGCGACGACGGGTGCAGTCGAGTCGCCATTTGCAAACTCCACGCCGAGGTAGCCGGGGCGCGCTCCGGCGGTCGCGCTGGCTTTCTCGATGGTGGTGAGGAGGGTGGGATGCGGAGGCGCACGGGTTCGGTGGTTATGACTGGAAGCAGTCAATTAAATGAAGGTTCGGCAGGATATTTTTGACATTGCGAAGTTATGATTGATTTCAATCATTAAAATGAAGGCGGAGCGGGCTGTGTCAGACTGGTGGGATGGCGCGTATCTGGGAGCACAGGCGGGCCACTTCTGCCTCCCGAGGCGCGTGATCCGTCCTTATGGTGTTCCGTTCACGCTGCGCGCCAGGCGATCTCCGTGGTCTTGCCGTGCGCGGCGTGCCGCGTGTCGTGTGCGTGGAGGGTGAGGGTCGCGCCCTTTTCCGAGAGCTTCGCGTCCACCCAGCCGGTGACTTCCGTCGCTGCGAAAGAATACGCGACGGCGGGGAGATTCACCAGGTGCAGGCCGTCCTTCTCGGCAAAGCGCCAGGTGTGCGTATGGCCGAAGAAAAGCGCCTTCACATTGCGGCGCGGGAGCAGGACGGCGAGGAGTTCGTCGGCATCGGTGAGCGCGCCTTTTTTTTCCGGCGTGCCGGAAATGGGATTGTGGTGGACCATCACGAGTGCGGGCTTCGCCGTGTTTGCGTCGAGCGCCTTCGCGAGCCATGCGCGCTGCTCGTCGCCGAGGAGGCCGGGGGTCTTGTTCACCTCGTCGAGCGAGTCGAGCAGGAACCAGTTTGCGCGCGCGCCTTCGACGATGGAGACGTGCTTGCTCACAAGCGGCGGCGCGGCGGGGATGGCGGCCTTCAGCGAGGTGCGGAAAATGTCGCGGTCGTCGTGGTTGCCGAGCGTGAGATGGATCGGCAGGCCGGCCTCGCGCAGCGGTGTGATGAGCGTGGAGAATGTCGCGTAGTCTTCGGCGAGGCCCTTGAGCACGGCGCAGTCGCCATTCACGAAGACTCCGGCGGGCCGCGACGCGAGTGCGCGGACGCCTTTCACGGCGGCTTCGAGGTGCTCGGTCATGTTCACAGTGCGCAGGATTGCGGCGCGGTCGGCGGCGATGTGCGTGTCGGAGAGCAGCGCCCAGCGATCAGGATCGGCGCTGCTTTCCGCGGCGCGTAACGAGGGGAAAGTGAGGAGGCTGGCGGTCGCGGCGAGCGAGCGGCGGAGGAACGTGCGGCGGGTGAGGGGAGGAAGGTGGAGGGGCATGGCGGTGGATAGTGGCGGGGCGGGGGTGGGCGAGGGGGAAAAAACGTCCAAGGTCCAACGCTCAAATTCCAGCGTCCAACGAAGACGCGGCACTGGCTGGGGGCGGTGGCGCGAGGCTACCCGCCGTAGCTGCTCTCCACGCGCTTCGCCACGTCGAGGTAGCCGTAGTCCACCTCGTAGATCTGCTTCATGCACTCGATGTAATCGTCCTTCTTGCCCATCTTCTCGAGCACGAGGCCGAGGCGGTAGGTGATGTCCTTTTTCGTCGAGTCCATCGCGGTGGTCTCGCTCGCGGCATCGCGGAACTGCTTCACGGCGATGTCGAGCATGTTCTTTTCGACGTAGCATTGGCCGAGGAGGTTCATGGCCTTGAGTCGCGCGTTCGGATTTTGCTTCGCGCGCTGAAGCTCGGGGATGGCTTCGGTGTACATGCCGGCCTTGATGAGAACTTCGCCCAGTTCGTAGCGGAGCTGGAGGTCGGTGGGGTTTTCGGCAACGCGCTTCCTCGCGACTTCGAGTGAGGAAGCGGCACGCTGGCGGCGGAGGTCGGCGAGTTCGTCGGCGTAGGGGCGGACTTCGGGGTCGTTCTGGTCGGGGACGGTCGCGAGCCAGTCCACGAGCGCCTTCATGCGGCGCTCCATTTTTCGGAATTCGAGGTCGCTGCACTTGCGGGCGATGTTCGGGTCGCCGCCGGCGAGGATTGCGTTCGTGTGGGTGTAGAACCAGATCGAGTTGTCGAGGTAGCTGTCGGTCTCCTCGGCGGGATCGGCGCTGGCGACCGCGGCCTCGAACCACTGCTCGTACAGCAGCGCGATGCGCCGTGCGACGTCCACGTTGTTCTGGTCCGCCTCGAACTGCGGGTAAAGCTCGGTGATCTGCTGCGAGATCTGCTCGCCGGTGCGGACGATGCGCGATTTGTTTTCGAGCGCGATGGCCTCGTCCTTTTTGTGGATGAGGTCGCGGAAATTCATCGAGCCGCTGCTCGCCGAGACTTCCTCCCAGCGGCCGGATTTCATTGTCGCGGAGGCGGAGGCATCCTTCGCCTTTTTGTTCGCTTCGAGGTCGCCGGGGTTGATCTGCACGATGCGGTTATAGACCGCGACGGCCTTGTCGTTTTCGCCCATCGTGAGGTACTGGCCGCCGAGCTGGTGCAGGAGCTTCGTGTCCTTCGGGTTTGCGCCCACGAGCGTCTCGAGTGCAAATGCCGCGGTCTCCGGCAGGCCGGCCCTGTTGGCGGCTTCCCACAGGAGCTGGTTGCCCTGCGGGCTCTTCGGATCGGTCGCGAGCGTCTTCTCGGCGAGTTCGATCGCGGCGAAGGGATCTTTTTTCAAAGTGGATCCGGCCGTCATCCCGAGGGTCGTCCCCGCGAGCGAGAAGCCCGACTTTTTTCCCTCCACGCCGGCGAGTGCGGCGGCGCGGAGCAGCTTGCGGCCATCGAGGAAGCCGGGCACCTGCTTGAGCACGGATTGCATGAGCTGGATGGCGTATCCGTGGTTGCGAATTTCGTTGGCGTGTCTCGCCTTCTGGAAGAGCGCGCGCTGCGCTTCGGTGAGGTCTTTCTCGGGGATCGTTGCCATGTTGCGGAGGTGGAATGTATCAGCACGTCGTGACGCTGACAATCTTCACGCGTGGCATTTTTTCCGCAGCGGGAAAATCCCGCCCGTGCGGGGAACGCCGCAGGGGCTACTTCGCGGGGGGCGTGGCCTTGTCCTTCTTCGCGCCCAGGCCAATCATGGTCTTCACGGACTCGAGTTCCTTCTGCGCATTCCCGCCGAAATTCGTGAAGCCGTGCTCGAACAGCACGACGAAGCAGAACGTCGAGGCGATGAAGAGCGCGAACCAGAAGAGTGAGCGGAGAAGGGCCATAAAGTTGCGCAGACGGGTATCGCAAGTTCTGTGCTAGGACAACTGGGATTTTCATTCCCGCGCCGCGCATCGCATGTCACAGAATCGCCACATGATTGCGCGGTTTTTTTCCTTGCCGGAATCCTCGCGAGTGGCATGGTTTCCGCATCACCAGACCCGATCTTCCTAACCGAGCACCCACTTATATGAACCTCCGCCGCCTTTCCTTCCTCTCTGCGATCACGCTTTCTGTGCTCGTGTTCTTTGTCTCCGGTTCGAGCGCTTCGGCGGTGAGCAGGGTCATCGGTCGTCTGCAGGTGGATCCACCGGCGTTGAACGTGAGGGTGAACGGTCAGCCTGCGAGCCCAGGTTCGGAAATCCGTCAGGGTGACCTTGTGGAGACCGGCAGAAATTCGGCAGTCATCAACCTCTACAGTGGCCAGTGTGTGGAGGTCTTTGCGAATACTCTGGGACGCATTTACGATTCGTCAGATGCGACCTCATTCGTCGCCAGCAGGGGCGGCTTCCGGCTCCTGCATCCTCGCGGGCGTCGCCATGACAATGACCCTCTCCACTTCCCCGGCGGCGGCAACCTCCCCGGCGGCGGCAACCTCCCCGGTGGCGGCAACCTCCCCGGTGGCGGCTCCCCATTTCCTGGCGGCGGTGCTGAAATCCCTGGCGATGGTGATGGCCTCGAATCGCTCCCGTATCTCACTGGCTTCATCGGAAATTTCGCCGGAGCGGCTATCGGCGGCGGCGGTACCGGTGCGCAAGGGCCAACCACGACAAAGTTTTTTCCGGCGCTTGGAAAGGTTGGTCTTTTCGACTCCGCCGGTAATTTCATCCGCTTCCTGTAAAGTCGGACGCAGGTGCGATTCTGGCCGCCTTTGTTGACGGTTAAATCGGCATCGATCCGTTTAGCGTGAGGCGCAGTCATTTTCTCATCCCAAGTGTTGGCCGATGAGGTGTGGAATCTGCCACGGCCAGCATTCCGCGGATGAATGATCTGGCGTATCTGCCGCGCTCTCCGCAGAGATCCCGGATGCGCAGGAACCACCCGCACGGCCCAAGATGAAGTCCCTCCACGTCACGCTGCTTCTCGCGTCCATCGCGCTGATGCAGCTTTTCTTTGGCGGCGGCGACGGCTCTAGGCTCATTTACACGCTGCCGGGAAACCTGCTCCTCGGCTTCTCGGGAGTGCTCGCGATTTTTTCGCTCCGGAAGGCCCCGGCACGCATGGACCGCGCCTGCCTGCTCACAGCCGTCGTTCTTGCGATCTACCTCTTCGTTCGCATCGCCCTGTCGCCGTCCGCATGGCTCGCGCAGTTTGATTTTTACGCGCTGCTCGGCGCGCTGCTCATGTATTTTGTCACCGCGCTTTTTGTCCGCGGCAGCGGTCCGAGGTTCGCGGTGGTCTGCGGTCTCATGGGTCTGGCCGTCGCGCAGGTGGTGATCGGGATCTTTCAGTTTGCGAAGGATGCAAATTTCAATCCGCTCGTCACCGAGACACGAGTCGAGGCGGGCTTCCGGGCGTCGGGCACTTACATCTCGCCGAACCACCTCGCCGGCTTCCTCGAGGTCGCGCTGCTCCTCGCGACGAGCTTCTGCTTCTGGGGCGGCTTCCGGGCGCGCGGGAAAATGATCTTCGGCTACCTCGCGCTCATCTGCCTCGCCGGGCTCGTGCTCACCGGCAGCCGCGGCGGCTACCTGAGCGCCGCTGCGGGCCTCGCGGTATTCGCCGTCGCTAGCGTGTGGGCGATGAGATCGCGCCTCACGCACGGCGTCATGCGGCGCATCATCGCCATCGTCGTGGCGATCGTCCTCATCGGTGGCGCGCTCGCCTTTGTCGCCGAGCGCAGCTTCGCGATCCGCACGCGGGCAAACACCGTCTTCATCGGCTCCGATATCCGCACGAAACTCTGGAAGGCCGCGTGGCAGCAGTTCCAGCTCGCGCCGGCTTTCGGCACCGGCAGCCGCACCTACGCGTATTACGGACGCATGTTCCGCTCGCCGGACGTGCAGACCGATCCGGTCCATGCGCATAACGACTGGCTGCAGGGGCTCGCGGAATATGGCATCGCAGGCATGATCCTCATCGTCGGTCTCGTCTTCGCGCACTTGCGGCACGGCTGGCGGCGCTGGAAGGAGATGGTCGCAAATCTTTCCACCGCCGTGCCGGAGAACGACGGAAAGCACGCGCTCGCGCTCCAGATCGGAACGATCAGCGCCCTCGCCGCCGTGCTCGTGCATGCGATGGTTGATTTCAACCTCCACATCCCGGCGAACCTCCTCCTCGTGGCATTCCTCTTCGGCATGCTCGCCACGCGGGAGACGGATACGCGCTTTGAAAAAGCGGGCTGGCCCGCACGGCTGCTCCACGCGCTGCCCGCCGCGCTCGGGTTGTGGATGCTCATCGTCGGCACGCCGCGCGTGCCGGGGGAGGTTTTTGCCGAGACCGCGCGTGCAAAAATCGCGTCCGGAAAAATCCGATCCGGCCTCAGTGATGCTGGCGAGGCGATCGGCCGCGGAGTCCGCAATCCCGAACTTTATTTCCAGCTCGGCGAAGTGCAGCGCATCCTCAGCCAGAACCTTCCGGCCGACGAGATGAGGCAATTTGCCGTCGAGGACGCGCTGACCCAGTACGCTGATGCGCTCGCCATTGTTCCGCAGGATGTCGGCATCGTGCTGCGCAATGCGTGGGCGCTGGATCGGCTCGGACGCTTCGACGAGGCGCAGCCGCTCATCGCGCGGGCGAAGGAACTCGATCCAAATTCGCCGATGCCCTGGGCCTTCGGCGCGCTGCACTGGAAGATGCGCGGGATGCCCGCCGAGGCGCTCGCGGATTACCACAAGGCCGGCACATTCGGCTACGGATGGGTTCCGAAAGTGCTCGGCGACATCGGCGAGACATTCGACCCGGCGGCAATGGAAAGCCTCCTGAAGCAGAAAGCTGCCACGGAGCAGAAGTGACGCCGCGCGCAAGTCTGCCCGGCATATTTTTCAAACGCAGAGGCGCGGAGGAAAACAGAGAGGTACGCAGAGAATGTTTTCCTCTGCGTAGCTCAACACTTCTCCTCTGCGCCTCTGCGTTTTGAAAGACCGTCCAATCTGCACGCCGTTCACGAACGCACGCGCATCGGGTGTCTGCGGCGGGTCGTCACAGACAGCACGCGAGTGCTCCACCCGAAAGCTGCCGCCCGTCGCGAGCGCAATTTTCGACGCGTGAACTTTGCAGCACGCGCGAACATGGCTCGACGCCGTGCGCGCCACCCGCCATCACTCGCGCACCGCACGCCATGCCGCGCAGCATCCTAGGAATCTCCGCCTACTTTCATGACAGCGCCGCCGCGCTCGTCACGGATGGCGAGGTGATCGCCGCCGCGCAGGAGGAGCGCTTCACGAGGAAAAAGCACGACGCCTCCTTCCCGGCGCACGCCGTCGAGTACTGCCTGCGCGAGGGAAAAATCACGCCGGAGAAAATTGACTACGTCGCCTTCTACGAGAAGCCGCTGCTGAAATTCGACCGCCTGCTCGACACGTTCGTCGCCAGCGCGCCCGCGGGACTGCGGGCGTTCATGATGGCCGTGCCGCTCTGGATCAAACAGAAGCTCCACCTCCCGCGAGAAATCACACGCGCACTCGGCGGCGCATACACGAAGCGCATCGTATTCCCTTCGCACCACGAGAGCCACGCCGCGTCCGCATTTTTCCCGTCGCCGTTTGAAGAAGCCGCGATCCTCACGCTCGACGGCGTGGGCGAGTGGGACACCGCGAGCATCGGCATCGGACGCGGTGGGAAAATCGAGATGCTCAAGACGCTCCGCTTCCCGCACTCGCTCGGGCTGCTCTACTCGGCGTTCACGTATTTCTGCGGCTTCCGCGTGAACTCCGGCGAATACAAGCTCATGGGCCTCGCCCCGTACGGTGAGCCGAAATATGCGGACACGATCCGGCGCGAGCTGATCGATCTCAAGGACGACGGCTCGCTGCGGCTGAACATGCGGCACTTCAATTTCGCGGGCGGCCTCACGATGACTTCGCGTTCGTTCGACACGCTCTTCGGCGGCCCGCCGCGCCAGCCCGAGGACACGATCACGCAGCGCGAAATGGATCTCGCCGCGAGCATCCAGAGCGTGACGACCGAGATCGTCCTGCGCATGGCGCGCCACGCAAAGGCGCTCACCGGCGCGCGCAACCTCTGCCTCGCCGGCGGCGTCGCGCTGAACTGCGTGACCAACGGCGAGCTGCTGCGCGCAAAGATTTTCGACGACATCTGGATTCCCTCCGCCGCCGGCGACGCGGGCGGCGCGCTCGGTGCGGCGATGTTCGTGTCGCACCAATTGCTCGGCACACCGCGCCGCGCGCAGCCCGGCGATTCGCTGAAAGGTGCGCTGCTCGGTCCTGCGTTCAACGACGCGGAGGTGCGCGCATTTCTCGATGCGAAAGGCGCGCGTCACACGCATTTCCCAAGGGAGTCCGAGCTGCTCACGCACGTCGCCGCCGCGCTCGGTGAAGGCAAGATCGTCGGCTGGTTCCAGGGGCGCATGGAATTCGGCCCGCGCGCGCTCGGCTCGCGCAGCATCCTCGGCGATCCGCGCAATGCCGGGATGCAGTCGCGCATGAACGTGCGGATCAAATTTCGCGAGAGCTTCCGCCCTTTCGCGCCGAGCTGCCTCGCCGAGGACGCCGCGCACTGGTTCGACCTCGACCGCGAATCGCCCTACATGCTGCTCGTCGCGCCCGTCCGCGCGGAGCACCGGCTCGCATTGGACGACGCACAGCGCGCGCTCCTGCGCGACCCCGATCTGTGCAAGCGCGTGAACGTCCCACGCAGCGCGCTCCCCGCGATCACGCATGTGGACTTTTCCGCGCGCGTGCAGACCGTGAGCGAGGAACGCAACGGGCGATATGCGCGCCTCATCCGCGAATTCAAGCGGCAGACCGGCTGCGGCGTGCTCGTGAACACGAGCTTCAACGTGCGCGGCGAACCGATCGTCTGCACACCCGAGGACGCATGGCGCTGCTTCATGGCGTGCGACATGGACGTGCTCGTGCTGGAAAATTGCGTGCTCACGAAAGAGGATCAGCCGCAGCCCACCGCGGAAAGCCGCGAGCAGCGCCTGCGCGAATTTTCACCCGACTGATCCCATGCGTGACCTCATCCGATGATCAATCCCTTCCGCGAAATCAACTGGCAGCCCGGTGCGCGCGAACTGCGCACATTTGGAAAAGTGATCGCGATCGGCTTCCCGATCATCGCCGTAATGCTCGGCGCATCCGCCCGGTTTCGCACGCACGCGTGGCCGGTGTGGACGCTGTGGCTCGGCGGCATCGGCCTTGCCGCCGGCCTCGTGTGCATGCTCGTGCCGCGCGCGGCGCGTCTGCTTTACCTCGTGTGGATGGCGCTCGGCTGCTGCATCGGCCTCGTCGTGAGCAACGTCGTTCTGGCCGCGATCTATTTTCTCATCGTCACGCCGACCGGTCTCGCGCTGCGGATGCTCGGTCGCGACCCGCTGCGGCGGCGCTTCGAGCGCGGACGTGCGAGCTACTGGGACGACGCGGAAAAAGCGGGCGACGCGGAGCGATATTTCCGCCAGCATTGAGGCAGACAGAGTATGAGCGAGTCCCCCGACGATTTTGAAAAAGCCGCGCAGGCCCGTCCGCCGGGACTGTGGCGTGAGGTGTGGACGCTCCTGCGCACGAACAAAAAATGGTGGCTGCTTCCGATTCTCATCGCGCTCGCCGCCGTGGGCGTGCTCATCGCCGTCGCCGTCGCCATCCCGTCCGCCGCACCGTTCATCTACAGTCTGTTTTAGCAGACCGTCATGCACTTTTAAGGCGATGCCGCGCCTTCTACTGTGAGGGCGCGATCAGCCCGCGGTTGTGCGCGAGGAGCAGATCGATTCCGCCGTAGGTCGAGGGCGGGATGGCCGTCCGCAGAGGGGTGATTTGCGCGATGCGGAGCTTGTTTCCTGCGGAAGTTGGCATACGTAAAAACACGACGATGCAAGCCCGTTTCATTTTTGCGCCAACCACGATTGCTGTTCTCGCGCTGACAGCCTCCATTTTTGCCGCGGAAAATCCCGACGCGGTGCCGTTGAAGAAATTCCTCCGGCCTGCTGCCAAGACGGTAAAAAAGCCGGGCGACCTGCCGTGGAGCAAACCGGAGGCGTGGGTCGGACAGGGGCCATTCGTCGCTCAGGCGGAAGGCGGCGCTGCAAAAAAATCCAACGGCGAAACCAAACCGGCTGAAGCTCCGGCGACGAAACCCGCACCCGGCACGAACGAAAAGCCCGCGGAAAAACCAGCGCCGACGCCAGCCGCAACCGAGCCCGCAAAACCGGCCGGCGGCGAGCCGGAGGTGCCGCGCGCGATCATGGTGACGAAGCGCGAGATCACGGCGCAGCTTCAGATTTTCCTCGATCAGCAGTTGTTCAGCCCCGGGATGATCGATGGCAAACCGGGCAAATTTCTGACGAATGCGTTAAAGCGCTGGCAGCGCGCGCACGCACTGCCGGAGACTGGCGTGATCGATGAAAACGTGCCGCTCGATAGCGTGTATCCCGTTTACACTTTTCACACCGTCGCGAAGAGCGATTACAAATTTGTCGGCAACCTGGCCGGCAAGACCGCGGAGCAGGCGCGCCAGAAATCGCTGCTGTATCCCGGCTACACGGATCTCCTCGCCGAGCGCTATCACTGCTCCACGGAATTTCTCGCCAAGTTGAACCCCAAAGTGAGCTTCGGCAAACTCAAGCCAGGCGACGAGGTGCGCGTGCCGAATGTCGCGCCGTTCAAGATCGAGGACATGCCGGACACGGGG
Source organism: Verrucomicrobiota bacterium (assembly GCA_014189875.1). GTDB lineage: Bacteria > Verrucomicrobiota > Verrucomicrobiia > Chthoniobacterales > Chthoniobacteraceae > SXWH01. The sequence goes on from BJFP01000017.1 coordinate 14,094, forward strand.
AATCTTCCCGAGCACGAGGAGTTCAAGGCGCGCCGCATCGTCGTCACGCGGAGGGACACGATCCTCGAGCTTTTCGAGGGCGACACTCTCATCGCGGCGATCCCGATCGCGCCGGGCTCACCCGCGCACCCGACGCCCGCAGGCAAGTGGCGCATCCTCGGCATCGCCTCGATGCCGACGTTCCGATGGGATGCCGGCGTACTGAACAGAGGCGTGCGCACGAAGAATTTCTTCAACCTGCCACCAGGACCGCGGAATCCCGTCGGCGTAGCATGGATGGGGCTGAACAAGCCGGGCGTCGGCATCCACGGCACGAACAACCCGCACAGCATCGGCACCTTCGCGAGCCACGGCTGCATGCGCACGGCAAACTGGGACATCTCGCGCATCTGCCACATGGTCACCGCGGGCGTGATTGTGGAGATTAAGTAGCGGCGAGGTCGTGGCGCAATTTGGTTGGAGTGCCGAAGGGAATCGGGACGGTCACAGTGCACAGTGCTCAGTTTTCGGACTTTGCCTCGACTGAGAACTGAGCACTGAGAACTGAGAACTGAGCACTGAGCACTGAGCACTGGGTCCTGAGCACTCAACGGAAGCCGTCACCGACCGCTACTGCGCCGCGGGCGCGGGAATTTTTCCCGGTATGGGCGCCGCTGACTCCGGGATGGGCACGGGCGCGGGCTGCCCGAAGAACTGCGCGCGATCATTCTGGTATTCCGGTTTGCGCAGGACCACGTCGTCCATTAGCGCCTGGCCTTCGTTGAGGAGCTGCGCGAACAGGCAAAACACGCTGGCCTGCCATTCGCGATCCGCGATTGCGGACTGCGTGAGCGTCGGACGCATGAAGGTGCGCGCCATCTGCAGGATGCTCATCGGGCTGAGTTCCGTCCACTTCACCGCGGGCAGCGTGCCGAACTGCACGCGCAATTCGAGCTGCTGGTCGTCGGCGCGCGAGGCGGTGCCGAGAAGTTTCTGGCCGTTCCTTTTCACCAACGGCGTCGGGCATCCCGCGGCATTGATGTCCTCGATGAGGTGCTTCTTGAATTCCACGAGCCAGTTCACGCGCCGCGCGATCAGGTCGCGCTCGCTGATGTTGCGGTCGAGCTTCACATTTACCGTGCGGATGATCGCGGCGGCCTCGCTGAAGCGGTAATGGTCGCAGAGATCCTTGATCTGGAATTTTGCGTCCGTGAGCAGCTTCTCGTCGTCGGCCTCGGCCTCGGCCTGCTTTTGCTTCATCGCGAGATTCGCTGCGGTGGCTGCCCTCGCGACTTTTTGCCGCGCATCGGCCTCCATCGCGGTCAGCTTCTTGAGGAGCGCCTTCGAGCGGAACGTGCGGATTGCGTCCGGGAGTTTTTTGAGCGCGGCCTCGGCGGCATTCGGTGCGGTGTCGGCGCGCGCGAGGTCGGCGGCGAGACTTTGAAAAGTCCCGTGCTCCTCAAAGTATCGCGTGACGAGCGGGCGGTAGTCGGCGACCCACGCATCTTTGCCGGCGGGGACGGTGTCCTGGAAGCGGTGCATGAGGGCGATGCCGCCTTCAAAGTCACCGTCGTTCCAGTGCTTCAGCCCGGCGATGAGGAACACGAGCGGCTCGTAATTTGTGCTGCTGAACTCGTCCCACTTCGGCTCGTCTTGCGATTTGCCCGAGGCGATCTGCGGGAGCTGGCGGAAAAAGGCGACAAGCTTGGCATCAAGGCCGGTTACGGCCGACGACACGCGCTCGGCGAGCATCTTGAATTTCGTGCGGCCCGCGCTGGGACGCCCCGCGAAAAATTCCGCCAGCCCGCTGTGGGCCGCTGCCCAACTGTTCTTCGGCTCCGGCAGGAGGCCGCCCTCGTACAGCGTGGCAAAGGTCTTCGCCGACTCGGTGAACCGCTCCTCGACGAGCTGCCGGCGAGCGATGTCGAAGCGCATCTCCGCGGAAAACTCCGGCTTGGCAGTTTCACTGGAGGCGGTTTTTTTCCCACCCGCGCCGACCGGCTGCGCCCGGTGGAGCCAGAAATAAAGCGCGACGCCGATGACCACCGCGATGACCGCAAACGTCACCCAGCTTCCGTCCTTCATGCGTTCGCCGAGCCTCAGCACTTTCGGCCTGCGGCGTTTCACGGAATGCTTTTTCCGCTCCATGAGCGCGTGATCGAGGGCCTGGATGAAGTGCGCGTAGCTGCCGAAACGATCCTGCGGCTTAAAGCTCAGCGCCCGGTCAATCGCGTACGCCGTCGGCTTGGAGACGTGCGGGGCGTAGTTCAGCAGGCGCACGGGCGGGCTCTTGATCCGGAGCAGCTCGGTCATCGAGCTCGACTCCGAGATGAACGGCGGACGCCCCGCGATCGCGTGGAAAAGCGACGCCGCGAGCGAATACATGTCGCTGCGGAAATCCTCCGCCTTGCCGGCGAGTTTCTCCGGCGGGACGTAGTACGGCGTGGCCCACACCGCGCCCTGCTCCTCGTGCTGCTTCTCCACGAGGATCGCGAGGCCGAAGTCCACAATCTTCGCCACCTCCCTGTCGGCAAAAAGCACGTTGCCCGGTTTGATGTCGCGGTGGATGAGGCCGCGCTCCAGCCCCGCCTGCAGGCCCGTGGCGACCTGGATGCCGATGGCGAGCGCCTGCTCCTCGGGTATCATCTTCACCTTCGCCATGAGCGCCTCGAGGCTGCCGTGCTCGACGATTTCCATCGCTAGGAAGAGCAGCCCCCCGTGCTCGCCGGACGAATACACCTTCACGATGTGCGGATTGTTCAGGCTCGCCGTGATGCGCGCCTCGCTCGCGAAGCGCTTCACAAAATCCGGGTCCTCGCTGTACTCGCGCTTCATCACCTTCACGGCGACGTGGCGCCCGAGCTTCTTGTCCAGCGCGCGATACACGATGCCCTGCCCGCCTTCGCCGAGGATGCCCTGGATTTCAAAGTTCGCAAAGTCCGTGCGCACCCGCATCCGCGCCCCGCAGCTTGAGCAGTTCACGAGCGTGAACGTCTCCTGTGCAGAAACGTCAATCTTGGTCCCGCAACTCGGGCAGATGGCGATATTCGGGTCGGCAGAGGTCATCAAGGAAGCGCAGGGATACACCCATTGCGCGCACCCGACAACCCCGCTCCCGCAGTGTGTGTTAGGACGGGTTTTTCAAATGGCGGGAGCCCGCGCGGACACCGGACGCCCGCGATCGCGGGTCCGATCAGATGAAACCACGAATGAGCACGCAGAGACACGCATGGAGACCTCTGCAAAAAGCGCCTGTGGAAAACGCCGCGGATCATCATCCGGCTCTCTGCGCAGCACGTTTGAAGTTGAATATTGGACGCTGAGCCCCGCGCAGCGGCCTTCCGATGTCACGATGCGCCTGCGGAGGGCTCACCATTCAACGTGTAACATCAAACGACGAAACCACCTCGCCCGCAGCAGGCTTGTCGCCCGCCCGCCCGCACGCTAACCGCCTGCATGCCCAAACCGCGCCGACGCACGCCGGACCCGCGCAACCCGCGCTTCATCCCCGGCATCTACGACTACTGCGACCGCTGGTGCGAGCGCTGCGAATTCTCCCACCGCTGCGCGCAGTTCGCCATGCGCAGCCACGACCGGCCGGACGACCCGCGCACCCGCGACATCGAGAACCGCAAATTCTGGGAGACCCTCGGCTCCTCCTCGCTCGTCGCCAAACCCGCGCGGAAACCCAAGCCTGGCACTGCAAAAAAAAACGCCGCCGGCACTCCGACGATCGAAGCCGCCGCCGCACACGAGAAGCGCCTCGACCGCCGCGCGCGCACGCTCGGCCAGCGCGAGACGAACGCCGCGCTCACCTACTCACACATGGTGGACGAATGGTTCAACAACGAGCTGCGCCTCCCGCTCCAGCACGTGCGCAACCTTGAGCGCCGCGTGGAAAAAGGCCTCACCAGCGTCGCCTCCGCCAAGGGTGAACTCGTCCGGCTGAACGACTGCGTCGAAGTCATCCGCTGGTACCAGGCGTTCATCTACGTGAAGCTCTGCCGCGCATTCATGTCCTTCGTCGAGGAGGAGGAGGAGCGCACGCTCGCAGCCCCGCGCGATTCCTCCGGTTCGGCAAAAGTCGCGCTCATCGCCATCGAGCGCAGCCTCGCCGCGTGGGTCGCGATGCGCGAGATGTTCCCCGAGGAGACCGACTCGATGATCGAGATCCTCCTGCACCTCGATCGCCTCCGCCGCAGCGTGAAGCGGAAATTCCCGAGGGCGAAATCCTTCAAGCGTCCCGGCTTCGACGACAAGGCGTAGCGCGCTCCCGGCGCGCAAAGAAAACTCTCGCCCTCGCCCTCGCCCTTTCCGCACTGTTTCCGGTCTCGATGATCAAATATCTCCTGCAGGGCCTGAAGCTCGCGCGGCCTTACTCGTTCCGCCTCATCGTTGGAATCATCTGCGGCTTCCTCGCCGGTGTCGCAAATCCGCTGCTCATGGTCAGCGTCCGCCTCGCCGTGAACACGATCTTCCAGACCGCGTCCGGCGATCCCACCGGCGGACTCCTCGGCTCGAACGCCGTCCCCGGCTTCCTCCGCAAGCTGCTCGATTTTGCAAACTCCCTTGCGCCATCGAACAACCAGACGTCGCAGACGGTCATCGTCGTGATCATCATGCTCGTGCCGTTATCGATGATCCTGCGCTCGGGCCTCGGCTACGTGAATGTCTATCTCATGAATTGGGTCTCGATGCGCGTCGTGATGGATCTCCGCGTGCGGATGTTCCGGCATGTGCTCACGCTGGGCTCCAGCTTTTTCTCCCGCACGAGCACCGGCACGCTCATGTCGCAGCTTCAGGCCGCGGACAGCATCCAGCACGCGCTCGGCAATTCGTGGGTCACCATCATCCGCGAGCCCATCACCGTCATCAGCCTCATCGCCGTGCTGCTCTTCCGGCATTCGCAGCTCACGCTGCTCTCGATGTGCATCCTGCCCTTCACGTTGCTGCCCTACGCGCTCTACGCACGGCGCGTCCGGAAATCCACGCGCATCCTCGTCCAGCAGGTCAGCGATCAAGGCAAGCTCGTCCACGAGTCGCTCAGCGGCTACCGCATCCTGAAGGCGTACAATCTGGAAAAAAAGGCGACCGACGAATTCGAGCACACCTCGCGGCTCATGGCGAACCACCAGATGCGCATCGTCCGCGCCGGCGAACTGCCGAGCGGGCTCATGGAAATCCTCGGCTCCATCGGCGTCGCCGCGTTCTTCCTCTACATCGCGTTCTGGACGAAGCCCGGTGCGATGCAGCCGGGCGACATCATGGAATTCACCGGCTGCATCTTCCTCCTCTACCAGCCGATGAAGGCGCTCATCCGCCTGCACAACCAGCTCGAGCAGGCGCGCCAGATTTCCGCCATGGTCTTCTCGCTGCTTGACACAAAGAACGACATCCTCGAGCCGGAAAAGCCGGAGCCCCTGCGCGCCACGGGCGCGGACGTGAAATTCGATCACATCAAATTCAGCTACGGCGAAAAGCCCGTGCTGCACGACTTCAGCCTCACCGTGAAGGCCGGCTCGCTCGTCGCGCTCGTCGGCAGCAGCGGCGCGGGAAAGACGACCGTCACGAACCTGCTCCTCCGCTTCCACGATCCGCAGCAGGGAAAAATCACCATCGGCAGCACCGACATCCGCGACGTCCACACGCGCGATCTGCGGAATCAGATCGCCGTCGTCACACAGGAGACCGTGCTCTTCAACGACACCATCTTCAACAACGTCGCACTCGGCCGCGACGGTGCCACGCGCCCGGAAGTCCTGGACGCCGCGAAGCACGCGCACGCGCACGATTTCATCTCGGAAAAACCATCCGGCTACGATGAGGCCATCGGTGAAAAAGGCGCGATGCTCTCCGGCGGCCAGCGCCAGCGCATCGCCATCGCACGCGCCATCGTGAGGAATGCGCCCATCCTCATCCTCGACGAGGCCACGAGCGCACTCGACACCGAATCCGAACGCGCCGTGCAGGCCGCGCTCGAGGAGCTCATGATCGGCCGCACGACCATCTGCATCGCGCACCGGCTCTCGACGGTCCAGCGCGCCGACCAGATCGTCGTCATGGAGCAGGGCCGCATCATCGAGACCGGCACGCACACCGAGCTGCTCGCGCGCAACGGCAGCTACCGACGCCTCTACGACATGCAGTTCGGGGAGTGATTTCGTAGCCGCGCCTGTAAAAGCGCGGGCACTCATTCCGCCGCTTGAAGATCAGCCCGCGCTTTTACAAGCGAGGCTACGAGGCAAGCAGCCCGCGGAACGCCTCCACGCACTGCCGCGCCACATCCTCAATGCGGAAACCGTTCCGCACCGCCGCGACGCCCGCCGCACCGAGCTGCGCGCGCTTTTTCGCATCAGAAAGCACCGAGACGAGCGCATCGCACCAGCCGTCCTCCTTCACCACGAGCCCCGCGCCGCGCTGCGCGATCCACTCGCGGTTCACGCCCACGTCGCTCGCGATCACGGGCACGCCGCAGCGCATGTATTGCAGCGCCTTGTAGGCGCACTTGCCGCGGCTGTGATCGTTATCCGCGAGAGGCATGATGCCCGAGTCGAACTTTGCAATCTCCTCGTACTCCGTCTGCTCCGACCACTTCACAAAACGCACCGCGCGGAACTCCGCAAACTTCGGCGGCTCGCTGCAAATCACCACCAGTTCGAACGGCACGCGCGCATGAGCCGCCGCAAGCTGACGCTCGATCGCGACGAGATACGGCAGGTTGATCGCCGTGCCCACCCAGCCCACGCGCAATGGTGAATTTTCCCGCGCTGGCAGCAACGCATCCGGCGCAGGCACCGCCGACGGCACGATGAGCGTCCGTGCCTCCGCGCACGTCGCACGCACGCGCGCTTCGAGGATCGAGTTTCCGCAGATCGCGAGATCCACGCGCCGCATGAGATGCGCGAAACGGCGGCGCAGCTTGTTGCTCACCTTCGCGTCGCCCTGCCGGTTGCGCAGCCACACCGAGTCGTCGAAATCGAACACAAGCCGCTTCATCCGCCAGCGGAGAAACTTCGCTTCCAGCAGGCTCGGCAGCCGCTTTTGCACCACGAGGATGTCCGCACCCCGCACGCTCGGCCACACCGCAAACCAGCCGCGCAGCGAATTCGGATATGCTTCAACAGTCGTGGAAAATCCCGCGTCGTGGAAATGCGGCAGCAGGTTCAGAATCCGCACGCGCGTGCTCGGAGCATCGAGCCCCTGGATCAGGAATGCGATCTTCGCCGCGGTCGCCGGCCCGGATTTCATGCGGCGGAAGCAGCCCGAAGCCCGTTGTGGAAAGGACTAAGATCGGCGATGATTTCTGCGAGGTGAAAAGACATTGCGTGCTCCGCCGTCCCCGCAATCTACGGAACGCCCCCGCGCCGCTCAATCAGGAACTCCCGGCTGCCCCATCAACATAGTGAGCTTGTCCTCGGAGTGAAACACGAGTGAGTGATTGATGTCTGCGTCCGCACGCGCTCCCGGGTGGAGCACGCGACTCGCGTGCTGTCTGCGGCGAGTCGCCACAGACACCCGACGCGTGTGGGTTCGTGAATGGCGCACAGATTTGAAGACGAACAGATCCGGATATTCTGTACGTTTGCTCACACGCTTCGAGGTGTTCCCGGCGTGTCGCCGGAAACTGCACGCGAGTCGCGTGCTCCACCCGGAAGCTGCCGATCGCCACCGTGACTTTGATATGTCACCCGCACGCGCCGGGACAGTGCCGCTTGCATTCGCGGCACCATCCGCCAATCCTCCGCGCGAAAACATGGAAACACTTGGCAGCCTGCTGGACAAACTCTCCATCGAAAACATCCGCCTCAGCAAACTCGCCGAGCGTGGCGACGCGGAGTTGCTCGAACCGGTCCGGCTGAAACTTGAGAACTTGAAGAGCGAGATCAACGGGCACCTCTCGCTCGCCATCGCAGGCGAGATCCCGATCGAGGAGCCGAAGCTCAAATTTTACAAGGGCGAGCGGCCGGCAGGCGATGTGTTCACCGCGATCTCCGATGCAATCTCGCGGCTCTTCGAGGCAAACATCACACTCTGGAACCTCGAAGACCGGCGTCGCGACCGCTCGCTGCCCGATGCGGAAAGGCTCGCCATCTGCGACGATGTCGCGACATGGAACCGCGTGCGCAACGACGCGATGGATGCCGTGAACCGGATGCTCAAGGACATGATCACAGGCAAAGCGAGCCCGTGATTTTTCACCTCCGCGCGAATCGCGATGGAGATTCCGACCAGGACGCGGACATGCTCCGCCTGCGTCAGGGTTTGACTCCACCGCCGGTGTGACGTTCCCTTTCCCGCCGTCCCCATGAAGCTCCCCGTAATCCTCCTGCTTGCCTGCAACGCGCTGGCGCTCGCCGTCGAGCGGCCGGCCGGCTTCCTCGGCATCGCGTGGGGCGCGTCGCCCGAGGAGGTGAAGCGAGTCCTGCAAAAGCGGCCCGGCGTCACTTTTCCCGAGAACGCCGACGACTACAAAATCGAGCTGACCGGCGGCGCTTTCGCGGGGCAGCCGGTGGCAAAATGGGTCATCGAATTTCCCGACCGCAAGTTTGCCGTGGCCACCGTGACGCTGAAGACTGATGGCAGTTCCGGCACGGTGGGCAAGGAACTGTGCAGCCAGCTCGCCTCCAAATACGGTTCCATGAACATGGACAAGCACAGCGGCGGAACCGCGAAAAAGGGCGCGCAGCCACAGCCAACGTCGAGAGCTTCGATTTGGAAATTCCCGCCTTCGCTGAAGGACAAGAACAGCGTCCTCATTTCCGTGGAAATCTCCGGCGCGACGATGAAGGGCGGCGATGAAACAGGCGGGACGGTGACGATCAAATACGTGAATGAGACGCTCACCGGAGCGGCGATGACGGCCGCAACCGGCGGAAAGCCCGCGCCGAAGACGACGGCGCCGGTGAAGAAGGAAGACCTCTGATTTTGCGGAAGAGGGGAACATGGGCGCGCTGAAAATCCACGAACTGCCCGAGCAGGAACGTCCGCGCGAGAAGCTCGCCGCGCACGGTGCGGCCGCGCTCACCGACAGCGAGCTGATCGGGATTTTGCTCCGCACGGGAATCCCCGGCGCGAACGCCGTGGACATCGGGCGGCAGCTCATCGTGAAGTTTGGCTCACTCGCCGCGCTCGCACGCGCCTCGCTCACGGAGCTGGCGAAAACCAAGGGCGTCGGGAGGGCGAAAGGTGTGCAGCTCGCCGCAGCGTTCGGCCTCGCGTCGCGGCTTGCGCGCGAAAATGTCGCGGACGCCCCGCTGAACACGCCGGCGCAGATTTTCGAGCTGCTCGGCGCGGAGATGCGCCAGCTCGGGCAGGAGAGCCTGCGCGTGGTGCTGCTCGACTCGAAGCTGCGCCTGCTGCGCGTCGAGCAGGTCTCGCTCGGCAGCCTGAATGAATGCCTCGCGCACCCGCGTGAAATCCTCCGGCCCGCGGTGCTGCACAATGCGTTCGCCTTCGTCCTCGTCCACAACCACCCGAGCGGTGATCCCTCGCCGAGCGACGCGGACCGGCGCGTGACCATCCGCATTTCCGAAGCCGCAAAGATGCTGCAGGTGCAATTTTTCGATCACGTCATCCTCGGTAGCCCCGCGGAAAATCGCGCGGCGTACTTCAGCTTCCGCGAGGCTGGGGTGATCTGAACGGCACGCACGGAATGTTCGCATTCGGACCGCGGAGTCATTATGCAGCGACGCATCGTGAGCATTCATCCGACCGCAGTCATTCATCCGCAGGCATCGCTCGGCGCAGGCACCAGCGTTGCGGCGTTCGCCGTGATCGAAGAAGGCGCGATCCTCGGCGACGGCTGCGTTGTCCATGCGCACGCATTCGTCGGCGGCAGCGTGGTGCTCGGAAAAAACTGCACCGTCGGCCACAGCGCGGTGCTCGGCGGTGACCCGCAGGATTTTGCATTCAATCCGCAGGTGCGCAGCCGCGTCATCGTCGGCGACGGGACAAAGATGCACGAATACGTGACCATCCATCGCGGCACGACCGAAGGCAGCGAGACGGTCGTCGGCGAAGGCTGCTTCCTCATGGGCGGCACGCATCTCGGGCACAATGTGCGGCTTGGCAGCGGCGTCATCATCGCGAACAACGCGCTGCTCGGCGGCCATGTGCAGATCGAGGACCGCGTGTTCATCGGCGGCGGCAGCGTGTTTCACCAGCATGTGCGCGTCGGGCGGCTCGCGATCTGCCAGGGCGCATCCGGTTTCGGAAAGGACATCCCGCCATTCGTCATCGCGGCGGAAATCAACGGAGTCGCCGGGCTGAACGTCGTCGGCCTGCGCCGTGCCGGGTTCGACGTCGCGGCGCGCGCCGAAATCAAACGCGCCTTCGACACGCTTTACCGCTCCGGGAAGAACGTCTCCCAGGCGCTCGCCGCATCAAGCGAGGCGGAATGGAGCGAAGTCGGCAGGACATTTTGGGACTTCGTCGCCGCGGCAAAAAAGCGCGGTCTCTGCGACTGGATCGGTGGCCGGCGCGGGGCGGCGGGCGACGCGGAATAGCGGAGTGCTGGCGGCCTCGTTGGCAAGAAAACGAAACGCTCAGCGCACACTGCAACGCCGGGCGCGAGTTGGAAATTTCGCGCGAAGAATGGCGCCTCGCGTAATGCACATGGCCGGCAGGGACGCCGGCGCTCCATCACTCCATCCCCAGCTTCTCTTT
>BJFP01000018.1 GCA_014189875.1 Verrucomicrobiota bacterium
CTCGGAGCCGCTGTGGGGGAATCCGGCATTCCCCCGCGATTCATCGGGGAACTCCACGGGACTGGTCCGCTCCGTGCACAAATCGAAAGCCTCGCCGCCACGAACGCGACGGCTGCCCAGTCGGGCATAGCCGGGACACCGGCTGCCTGAGCACGTCAATGAGCCTTGGAAGTGACGCATTCGGGCTTGAACACCGCCTCTCGACTGCGCCTTGTGGCCATGATGCAATGCAGCCCAAGAACACAGAACGAGGTTTGAAATGGACCGGTGGATTCAAGCTCCTCATCGGCTTGCTGCTGATTTTAGGTTCGGCGTAAAGGGTCTGGGAAACGTCCCCAACGTCCCCGGTTTTTGCGTCAAACACATCCGCGAACTTGAAGCCACGCGTTGCCTGGCGGCGTGTGAAACGCAATTCCTGACGTTCGGAGCGACCGTTGTTCCCATCAATCTCGATCGTCACGCCGGTCAGCTCACGGCCTCGGAATTCGCGGAGCGAGAGGCCAATCTTTGTTTTTGTCCCACGCACCTCGCGTTCATCGAAGCTGCCAAACCAGCCAAGCGCGTCGTCTTCGGAGTTATCCTGAAAACGGCGATGAGATTTACCACGGATTACACAGATGCCACGGATGAAGAAGATTAGATACCGGTGGATGGGCGAAAACGGTTCACCCACGGGGTGAGTACCCCATCGGCGGCAAGTCCCTTCCTATCCGTGCCATCCGTGTCATCCGTGGTTTCCGTTTCCGCTTTTAGGGCTATTCTCCACCAGCTCGAAAACGGTGGTCTTTTTGATCCACTGCTGCGGGTGTGCTGCGTAGCACAGCGAGTTTATGCGGCAAAACTGACTTTTTTCGCTGCCGCCGCGGAATGCTCATCGCGGAGGTGGCCGTAGGTTTTCATTGCCAGCGCTCCACCGTCTTTGTGTCCGAGCCAGCGGGAGACGGTGGGAATATCGACGCCGGCTTCGATGCAGGTGGTCGCGAAAAGATGCCGGAGATCGTGGTGAATAATTCGGGCTGACCCAACGATTTTGGCGGCACGGTCCAGAGCTTTTTGAGCTTCATTCACGAGAAATACAGGCATCGCTTTGTCTTCACGGGGGCGTTCGCTGCGCATCCGTTGAAATAAGGCGATGGCTGCGGGAATGAGCGGCACGAGGCGTGTTTCCCAATTCTTCGTGCCCGTCTCCGCATCACCACGAACGTGCAGCCGGTTGGCTTCAAGATCCAGATCACGCCACAGAAGATGCTTGGCCTCGCCTGTCCGCAACCCTGTGAATGCGAGTCCGCACACAAAGTCCGCGGCGTCGCGCGAGAACCGACCGCCGGCGGTCCGGATGTGTTCGATCATGGCGGAGAATTGTTCTCGGGAAGGCAGCTCAAGCTTCTTCTGGCGGACCCGGCTGCGTCCGATGCCCTGAGTTGGGTCGATGAACAGCGCACCCGCGTCGATGCCCACTTTGAAAATGCGGCGCATGGCAGTGAGTGTCGCGTTGTATCGGGTTGCGCTGGTCTTCGCCTTCCAGAGTTCGAACCACTCGCGCATTTCTGTGCCAGTGATTTTGTTCAGCGGGCGCGTGGCAATCCCCGACCAGTTCCGCACGATGGCCGCGAAGATCTCGGCGTGGTATTTCCGGGTTGCCGGTTTCAATTCGGGATCGCTTTTCAGTTTGCCGTTCACCACCGAGAGGGCATCCGAGAACGTCAGCTTGCCCTGCGCGACGCTGGTATTCTTCACCTTGCGCTTCCGGTGTTCTATGACCCGCGCGTCCAGCCTTGCCTCGGCCACGCTGAAGAGGGGAGTCTTCAGCGAGCGCCAGATTTGTTTGCCCGCGTTGAAAAGGCGCGCATAGTAAATCCCGCTTCGATGACGCCACAAATTCTGACGCCTTGTTTTCTCCCAAATTTTTGCGCTCTTGACCCGTTTCATGTCCGCAGTGTCGTACATGACTGTAGTACGCCAAGTGAAAAAGCAGCTTGGCGCATCTTCGCAACAGAGTAAAAGCACCTGTAGCTCAACTGGATAGAGCAGCGGTCTTCTAAACCGCAGGTTGGGAGTTCGAGCCTCCCCGGGTGCACCATCTGGGCGGATGAGGAATGTTTCACATTCGGCGCGCGCTTCCCGCGTTGACCGCAGGGCTGGGGGCGGTGTTAATGCAACCATGCCTGAGCCGATCGAACCCGCGCCGCAGACGGAGGGAAAAATGCCGGTGAACAACCTTGTCGAGAAAGCTGCTGCGGAAGTCCGCAGGCAGCCGGTGAAGTCGCTCGTGTGGGCGTTCTTCGTCGGGATTTTCCTCACGATTTTTCCGGTCAGCAGAATCCTCAGGCTCGTGACGTCCATCGTATTCGGACTGCTCCGCCCGGTGCTGCTGCTGCTCGGGCTGGTGAAAATCTCCGAGGTGATCGGCGAGAAAAATGCCGCACGTTCCCATGCAAAGGGCGGCGCGTCGCACGACGGGGAAGGCGAGTGATGGACGCGGGCGAACTCGCCAGGCGCGCGAAGAAAATCACGGCGGATGCACGGAGCGTCGGCAGGCGTGCGATGAAAAATCCGGTCGCCGCTGTGCTCACGGCGGTGGCCGCGGGTTTTGTCTTCGGGCTCGCGCTGCGCCTCTTCGAGCGGTCACCACGCAGGCGCGGGGAACAGTAGGACGCGCCCTTTGTCCCTACGCGCGGCGGAAGAGCGCCTGCACGTCGCCGGTGTCCATGTCGCAGAGATCGAGCGCGGTCTCGCCGCGTTCGGAAGCCGCGGCGAGCCAGCCGGCGAGGCATTTCACGGCGGGTGCGGCGTAGTATTTCATCGAACCCACGGTGTGCTCGGTGCCGAAGATGAGGACGAGGATGCAGTTCTCATCAATGTTCAGGATGAGCGTGCTGAAGGTCTCGCCCTGCTGATACATGCTGGTGAAGTTGTGCTCGTTCACGAGCTGCGCCATGAAGTGCGTGGCATTATAGGCGTTCGAACCGAGGGTCGCGAGCGTCGTGGTGTCCAGCGCTTCGGCGTTGCCATGCTGCTGGATGAGGTAGCCGGCCTTCTCGACGAGCATTGAGAGGAGCGCCTCGCTTTTTCTGACAAGGTCGCCGAGGACCTTGTCAATGTACTGCATGTCTTCCTCGTTCAGCTGTGGAAAAGGCATCGTGTGTGCGGGGTTGGAAGTCCGGACTACTTGTTGAGGTATTTGTGGATGAGCAGCTTTGTGATCATGTTCAGCGTCTCGAATACGCCCTCACATTTGTTCGCGGCAGCTTCGAAGAAAGGGACGTGAACCTCGCGGTTGTTCAGCACGTATTCGAGGTATTCGACCGGGGCGACGTCGGGCAGGTCTCGCTTGTTGTACTGGATGACGTAGGGGATGTCATCGAGCGAGAGGTTCAGCGACTTCAGGTTGTCCTGCATGTGCTGGAAGGTCTCGATGTTCTCGGGCATCTTGTCGTATTGCGAGTCGGCGACGAAGACGATGCCATCCACGCCGCGGAGCACGATCTGGCGCGTCGCATTATAGATGGCCTGGCCGGGCACGGTGAAGAGTGAGAACTTCGATTTGAAGCCCTTGATCGTAGTCGCCTCGAGCGGGAAGAAATCGAAGAAGAGCGTGCGGTCGCTGCTGGTCGCGAGCGAGGTCATCTTGCTTTTCGGCGTCTCGTCGGGGACTTGGACGTTGGCGTGGACCTGTTCGAGGTTCGTGGTCTTCCCGCTTTTGGCCGGGCCGTAGTACACGATCTTGAGTTGGAGTTCCTTGGTTGCGCGGTTGATGATTGCCATGGATGAAGGCTGTTACGAATTGAGGTCTGGGAGTTGCGCGGTGAGAGTGCGGAGGCTGTCCGGCAGGGGTTCGCCGATGAGTCCGAGTGTTCCGAAATAGATCTTCCCGCAGCGTGCGATGTGGCAGGGGCCGCTCGCGGTGTGGAGGGTGATTTCAGTAGTGGCTCCGAGCAGCATCTCGATGGTGTATTTTTCGAGGCGCGCGATGATCTGCGGCATGAATGCGGCGAAGGTGTCGGCGGAAAATCCGTCCGGCAGGCTTTGCGCGACGACGAAGCCTTCCTCGAGCGCGATCACCGCTCCGGCGACGCCTTGGAGCGCACAGGTGCGCTTCACGAGTTCCGCGGGCGTGAAGACCGCCGGTTCCTGCGGCGGAGAGACCGGTCCTGTGGGCAGCACGGCTTCGGCCACCGGCGCGGCGAAAATCGGCATCGCGAGAACTGGTGCGGATTCCGCGACCGGCGCGAGCGGCTCGCCGACCAAGGTGAATTTCAGCGGGCCGGCTGCGGGTGCGGGTGCCGGTGCTGCGGCTTCCACCGGCGCGGTTTCGGCGGGCGCCGGCGCAGTAGGTTGCGGCTCCGTCGGCGCGGTCATGGCCTTTGCCATGGGCAGCTCCTCGGGAGCCTGCTGCACGAGCTTGAACGCCGGCTTCGGCACCGCGCCGAAGAAATCCGGCAGGCTGTGATCGATCTCCGCGGCCTCGCGGCGCTTCGTCGCACCGGTCGCGGCGACAAAGGCGGGCGCGATGATTTTCAGCGGAAGGACGAGATCGAGATCATCCGCGATCGCGGCGGAGGAGGTGAGTGCGGGCATCATCCACTGGCGCACTTGTGCCCACGGGAAGATCACCTTGCCCTTCTGAAGTCCGGGGCTGACCGCCTGCTGCGGGATCACCAGTTTCGTGTCGCCGGGCACGAATGAAAGTTCGCTGCGGACGCCCTCCGGCCAGCCGGCTGCGAGTTCCACAAATGAGATCACCAGTTCGCCGCTTCCGCCGGCCGGTGCCGCTGTCTTTGCCGCGCTGGCCGGGGCATGTGCCTTGCCGTTGCCAATGTTGCCTGGCGCTGTTGGCGCTGCGGCGGAGGGCATCTTCAGCACGGATGGACGTGACGCTGGTGCCGGTGCCACGTCCGGAGATTCTACCGCGGGCTGCGGAATGTCGGTGCGGTTCGGCGCGGGCGCGGCGTTCAGTCCCTGGCTGCCGCCGGTCCTGTCGAAAAATCCGGCGGTGTCGTCCGGGACATCGTAGCGGCGCTGGTCGGACCGGCGGCCGAGGCGTTTCGGATCAATGTTTCTGAACACCTCGGAGAGCGGGACGTCCACCATCTGCTTGCCCTCCACACCCGTCTTCCGGAATGTCCCCGCAGGTGCCTGGCGGAGCACGCTCGCGAGCGACATCCGCACGGCCCCGGTCGGCAGTTGTTTGATGATCGAATTCAGCGGCAGCATGATCTTCACCCCGGGCTCCGGCAGCCTCTCGATGATGGCGTGGAGATCCGCGGGCAGCTTGTCGAGAATCGCGCGGAGCGAGAGCGAGGCCACCTCGATGTCGGAGGCGACCGGCTTTTCTTTCTCCGCAGCGCGCTTGCCGCTGCGTGCGGTCGTCGTGCTCGCAACGTGCGCGGGTTGCGCCGGGTCGCTGTCATCTCTGCCAAAGATTCGTTTTAGAAACTTGAGGATCATGGTCGGGGTTTCCAAAGTGGGGCAAGCAGACACGATGCCATGCGGTCCAAGGACCTCGGAAATGTTTTGGCGGCGGTTTCGTTTGAAATTTTTCGCCCTTGTCTTGCGCCGGTTCTCCGTGCGCCGGTTCTCGGAGGGCAGGAGCAGGAGCGGGACAAAGGGCAGGAGCCCCCACTTGGCCCGGCTGACGCGGCGTGAATTTTTTCCATCAAATCAGGCGCGTGCCTTGCTAGCCGGTTATGATGAGCTGTTGGTTTCAGCAGCTCGCAGGTAAAAAATTCAGCCCAAACAGCCCAATGGCAGCACGCCAAAAAATCCTCATTCTCGACGACGAGCAGGATCTCCTTGAGATCTACCAGGAGATCCTCGCACGGCTGCCCAGCCAGCCGGAAATCCGCACCGCAACTACCGGGCAAGACGCCATCGCGATTCTCGAAAATGAGCCGTTCGTGCTCCTGCTCGTGGATCTGAACATGCCGCAGATGGACGGCTTCCAGGTGCTCGCCGTCGTTCGCAGGCGCTTCCCCGCGCTGCGCACCGTCGTGATGACCGGCGCGTCGGAGACCGACCTCCGCGCGCGCGCCTACCGCGTCGGCGTGGATCTCTACATGGAGAAGCCAAAGACCGGCCGCGAGATCATCTTCTTTGTGGACTGCATCGAGAGCCTGCTCGAGCGCGAGAGCCAGGGCGGCTTCCGCGGCGTGCAGAGCAAGACGCTCCTCGACATCATCCAGATGGAATGCCTCACGCAGAATTCCTGTGTGCTGAAAATCTCCAGTGCCAGCGGCGAGGGGCGCATCTGGATCCAGAAAGGCGAGATCCTGGATGCCGCCGTCGAGGACAAGGTGGGCAAGGCCGCGATCACCGAGATGATCGGCTGGAAGGCCGGCAACTTCGAGGTGCTTCCCGCGGGCCTGCCGAGGCCGCGCACCATCTTCATCGGCTACGAGAGCCTGCTCATGGAGACGGCGCAGAGCATTGATGAGGCCGACGAGGCCGATGCCGCGGAGAGGGAGACGCCGGAATCGCTCCTCAGCGCATTCGCACGCTTCACGGGCGTGCAGTTCGCGATGGCGGTGGATCTCGGCGCATCGAAGACATACGAGCACTGGGGCTGCGACGATCCCGCACCGCTCGCCGTGTGGACGCACCAGACCGCGCACGCGTTCAAGCAGCTCGGCGAACAGTTGAAAGTCGGCGAACTGCTCGACATCATCGCGTTCGGTTCGGCGCGCAACATCGCCATCCTCTCCGCCGACCAGGAAGTGCTTGGCGTCGGCATCACCCGCGCGCTCGCCGCGCCGCAAATCCGCGAAACCCTGACCCAGATCGAAACCAAATGGGCATCCTAAATCCATTCGTCCGCACCATCGTTCCCGTCGAGGCTGTGCGCATCCCGTCCGGCTGCTTCGCTGTCCACCGCGACGGCGGGATCGTCTGCAGCACGCTGCCGCAGTGGTTTCCCGTGGAGGTCGCGCTCGAAATCGGACGCACGGTCATCGAGACCTTCCGCCTCGGCGTCGAGATGAACGCCGCGCTCAACGACATTTCCATCCGCTACACCGGCATGACCATCGCCGCACGCGACCTCCGCGGCGGCGCGCTCGTCTTTCTCATCCCGAACGAAACCCGAATTTCACGGAAGCCCGTGCCCACAAACATGAACTACAAAAACCTCGAAGACTTCGTCCTTCATCTCGAGACGCACATCGAATGCTGGAAGCAGTTCAACTCCTACGTCACCCTCGCGCGCGACAAAAAATTCACCTCCGAGGACGACGCGCAGTTCCTCGATCTCAAGAGCCTCATCACGCAGGGCACCGAGATCATCCATGCCAGCGAGGTCAAGGGCGGCCTGCGCAAAGAGGACGTGCTCTCGCTCTTCGCCAGCGCGCCCTCGCTCCGTTACCTCGCGGAAATGAGCGACACGATCCCGGCCGTCGAGAGCCAGTGGCACCGCATCTACCTCCACCTGCAAAGCCTCCTCGGCCAGCTCAAGGTCCAGCAAAACAAGCAGGCCGAAAAGCCCGCCGCAGGCTGGAGCCTCTTCGGGAAAAGGTAGCGGGCATTTTTGAGTCCTGCGAAATTGCTTCATGGGCTGGAGGGCCTTTCCACCAGAACCCGGGAGTTCAAAAAGCGGCTCCGCTTTTGCTTCAGCCGCCCTGGCTGAAATCGCAGAGCGATTCGACGTAGGCTGCCGAGCCGTCGCGGAGCCAGCCGTCGAGCTGCGCCTGTTCCTTGAGCTGCTGGCCGCGGAGGCGCGGGACGACGAGAAACTTGGAATTGATTTCAGGCAGCGCGGTGAGGTCGCCCCACAGCTTTTCAAATTGCGCGACGGGGAAGACGTCCTCCTGTCCGTGGCCCCATCGTTTTTTCACGTCCTTGAGCGTGATGTAGGTCGGCACGCGCGCGGCGAGGCTGCGGATGGCGGCGAGCACGCGAGGTTCGTTGTCGAGGTCGGCGCGCGTGAGGCCGAATGCGGCGAGCATCGCGTCAATGTCCACCCACGTCGTGAGCGTGTTGTAGTAGGTGAGGTTGAACTCCAATTCCTCGCGCGGCATCGCGAGTCCCTCGACGAGGCGCACGCGGCCATCCACGCGCGCGAGGCCGCCGCCGCGATCCTCGAGGCGGCGCGTGATGACTTCGAATGAAAGCGTCGCGCCGCTTTCGAGATGCCGGCCGAGCAGTGCGGGATCGAGGTTTGCACCGAGGGTGTCAATGTTGTGCAGCATCAGCGTCTTCAACTGCGGGCGCTCGCGGAGCAGCGCGGCGAGGGTGCCGTTGCGCAGGAGGTTCGGGATTTCGTAAAAATGCCCGATGGGGTGCATGCACTGGAGCGGGAGATTGCCGCGGTAATCGCCGGTCTCGCCCGCGCCCTCGGCCCAGCGGATGAGCGCGGCGCGCAGTGAGTCGCGGACTTTCTGCTGCTGCTCGTCGAGCACCTGCTGTGGCATTTCCTCCCACGCGAAGCGCAGGTCGCGCGTCGCGGGCACCATGCGGAGGCCTACGCTGCGCCCGCGGCTGAGCAGCAGCGGGCCTTCGTAGTCGTAGTTTTTCCGTGCGGCGAGAATGGCGGAGATGGGCTCGTGCGTGAGGTAGCTCGTGGTGACGACGTGCGGGACGCTGTGGTTCGCGAGCAGCGAGATGCGGCGTGATTTTGCGAGGTGCGTCTCGAGGAATGTGCGGTGGCGTCCGGCGAATTTGCAGAAGGGATGCAGCGACTTCACGACGCCCGCGCCCTGCGTCCAGCGCGATGCGGCTCCGGCGGCGAGGGTGACGACTGCGGCCTCGCCCTTGCGCAGCGCGTCAAGCCCGCGCGCGTGGGCTGCGCCGGATTTTCCGTCGAGACCCTGGCAGTCGGCGACGTCGCCCGGCGTCACGTCTTCGATGACGGCATTCGCTGGCAGGCGATTTTGAGCGAGGCCGATGCGGCCGGATTTCAGATCGCTGCGGATCTGCTCGTGCGCCTCGCGGTCGAAGCCGTTTTCCTCCAGCAATGCGTCGAGGCTCTGGCTGCTGCCGCGATCCTCGGCGGTGCGCGGGATGAGCGAGTGGAAAAGCTCCTGCACCACGTCGCGCAGGTCGGGCTGCGTGCGGCATGCGTTGGCGAAGCTGTCGAGTTCGACGCGGCGTGTGTGCGAGAGTGTTTTCGGATCCTGTCGCAGGAGCTTCGGAGCGAGGAGGAGGTAGTAGCCCTTCGGCATCAGCGGCGCGTGCGTGCCGCCGTCGAGGAGATCTGCGAATGTGCCGTGCTCGTTGATTTTGAAATCATACACGACCGGCTCCATCGCGAACGGGAGCGACGAGCTGAGTTCCTTTTTCGTCGCGCTCATGATCGCGGCCATGCGCTGCTGCGCCTCTGCTTTTCGGTGCGGCGCGAAGATGAAGCCCATGCCGCCTCCGCTCATGCCGCCGAGCATCCAGAAGCCCCAGAAATCGCCGCCGAATTCCGCGCGCACGCTCTCGATGAGCCGTTCGGTGTAGTAGGTCGAGGCCCACGGGATGATGGCCTGGATCGGGCCGGAAAAATTCTGCGTGGTGATTTCGCCGACGCGCCGGATGTCGCCCTTCCGCAGCGCGTCGAGGATCTGGTCGAGGAAGCTGAGCGCCTCCTGCCTGCCGTGCCATTCGGCAGCGCAGCGCAGCAGATATTTTTCCGTCACCATTTCGAGGATGGGGCCGACGTTTTGCGCCATGCCGCCGTGGACGACGACAAGCGAATCCTGCAACGCCTTGCGCGCCGAGTCGGGGATTTCGTCGCGCGTGAAGACGCGGTGCTGCGGCATGAGCCGCCCGCGCGAGATGCCGTGCTCGGGATCGCCGGGCGATGATGCGACACCTTCGATCAATTTGATCCCCGGCCACACGCCGCCGCTGTCCTGCCAGCCGCCGCCGCTGCCGCCGATCCATTCGCCGAGCAGCGCGCGCGCGAGCACGAGCCGTCGCTCGCTTTCGCGCAGCTCGCCCGTGAGCGATTCGGCCTGGCCCGTCGCGCGCATGAGCACGGAGATGAGCGCGGCGAGGAGATTCGTGGACACGGCGAGGCGCGAGCCTTTCGGGATATCGTTCACGCTGGAGACGAGTTCGAGGCCGCGGCCGGGGCCGAGCATTTGCGCGAGCAGATCGCCGAGCGACTGCCCGCTGCCCTCGATGCCCGGGGGCACGACGCCGCTCGCGATCACGGCGGCCTTGAGTAAGCCGAGGTAATCTTTTGCAAAATCGAAAACCTCTGCGAGCGAGGAGATGTCCGCACTCGCGCCGAGATCCACCGAGACGAGGCGCAGCACGGGTTCGTCAATCACGCGCAGCCACGCGCTCACGGGCGGCTTTGTCTCCGTGTCGCGGCCGTGCACGCCGAGGTTCACGGAGATGTTCAGCACGCGCGCGCCCTCGGGGTAATCCATGCCGAGGAAAAAGATGTCGCTCCACGCCGAGTGCGTGAGATCCATGCGGACGGGCGTGAGTTCGCGGAGGATGGGATGCGCGCCTGCGGCGTTCATCGCGAGCAGTTCGGGGCGGATGCGGAGCGGCTGATCTTTCGGATGGCCCATGCGGAACATCCACTGGTTCCCGCGCACGGTGCGCACGCTGCGGCGGACCTGATCCGCGAGCGTCTGAAATGCGAGCCGGTGATACGCGGATGCGAGCGCCGAGGAGAGCGCGTCGGAGGGCCCGTCGGATTTTTGCGCCGCGGTGAAAAGTTCGATCGCGTCCTCGAATCTCCGTGCGAGCAGATGCTCGTAGCCGTGGAATGGGATGATGCCGCCCTTTTTCAGCTCGGAGCGCGACGGCAGGTGAAAGCGATGGATCGCGTGGAGGAAAAACAATGCGCGGACACGCTCGTAGAGATTGCGCGATTCGCGGCGGAATGCGTCGAGCGCGTCGCATTCCGTGAGGAGCTGCGCGAACGGCGCGGCGGTGCAGAGGTCGTCGAGCGAACGGTCGCGAGTCGCCGCGTCGGTCGAGGTGATGAGTGCGAGCAATGAAGCGGGGCCGGTGGACATGGGCTACTTCGCGGATGGGCGTCCGGTGGCGAGGAGTTCGACGATGCCGCGGAGCACCTCGTCGCGGTCGCAGCCTTCGAGCGCGAGCGCGAGCTGCGCGGTGAGCAGGCCAAATTTCAATCCGAAGTCGTAGCGGCGTCCGGCGAGTTCCACGGCAAGGTATCGCTCGTGCTCGGCGACTTGCGCTAGCGCGGCGCGCAGATGGAGCGTCTGCTCGCGACCGGCGGAATTTTGCAACAGCTCCGCGAGGAACCGCTGTACCGTCGGCGTGAGGACGTGCATTCCGAAAAAGCACAGGTAGTAGCCGGCGCGCAGGCCGGGGACGGTGATTTGCTGCTCGGCTTCGGTGGGCGTGGGTTTTTCGAGCACGGTGTCCACTTGGTAGAGATGCCGCGCGGCGTCCATGAGCTTGCCGCCGACTGCGCCGTAATACGGCAGCTTGCTCTCGTGCGTGGCCTGCACGGCGGACACGGCGCAATTCTCCGTGCGCGCGATGGCGACGAGCTGCTCCGCGCAGCCCTGCCCGGTGTGCGAGAGGTAAAGGTGATCGCCGACGAGCAGCAGGAATGCGTCGTCGCCCGTGAATTTCGCAGCGCTCGCGACCGCGTGCGCGTAGCCGAGGGGCTGCGCCTGTTCGATGAATGTGAGCCGGGGCGCGTGCTTCCCGGCGGCGGCGCGGAATGAGGTCTCGTCGCCGCGCGAAATGACGATCGCGATTTGTTCGATGCCCGCGCGCAGGACTTCCTCGATGATGATGGCGAGCGCGCTCTTGGTGACGCCTTCGCGGTCCACGAGAGTCTGAAGGGGGAGTCCGCGCTGGCTTTTGCCTGCGGCGGTGATGACGGCTTTTCGGATTTCCATGACGGGCGGAACAATGTGGGAAGCGGGGCGTCGCGGTCAAACTCCACGCGCGAAAAGCTGCGATGGCTTTTGCTGAATCGGCACTTGCAGAAATCCACTCTTCCCAGCTAAAGACAATACAGCCGTGTGACAGGGATATTCTTCAGGGCCACATTTCTACGATGAAATGGCGGGAGCAGACGGAGCGATCCGTCCGCACTATGCCAAGTTTGAGCGTCTGCTCCGGCAGATGCCCGTCGAGGAGTTCGAGCAGAAGCGCCACGCTGCGGATCTCGCGTTTTTGCGCCAGGGCATCACGTTCAACGTGTATGGCGACTCGGCGGGGACAGAGCGCATTTTCCCTTTCGACCTCGTGCCGCGCATCATCCCGGCGAAGGAATGGGAACGCATCGAGGCGGGGCTCGTGCAGCGCATCACGGCGCTGAATCTCTTCCTGCACGACATCTACCACGAGCAGAAGATTCTCAAGGACGGGACCATCCCGCCGTTCTACGTGCTCTCGGGAAAACATTTCCGGCGCGAATTCGTGAACTTCGAGGTGCCGAAGGACATCTACATCCACATCTGCGGCACGGATCTCATCCGCGGTGCGGACGGCAACTACATGGTGCTCGAGGACAACGGGCGCTGCCCGAGCGGCGTGAGCTACGTGCTGGAGAATCGCGGCGCGATGAAGCGGACGTTTCCCGGAATGTTTGAGGCAATCGGCGTGCGGCCGGTGGAGCATTACCCGCAGGAGTTGCTGAAAATGCTGCAATACATCGCGCCCGCGGGCGTCGTGGAGCCGACGGTCGTGCTGCTCACGCCCGGTTCCTACAACAGCGCGTATTTCGAGCACACGTACCTGGCGCGGCAGATGGGCATCGAGATCGTCGAGGGCCGCGACCTCGTCGTGCGCGATGGACGCGTCTTCATGCGGACGACGAAGGGGCAGAAGCAGGTGCATGTGATCTACCGCAGGCTCGATGATGATTTCCTCGATCCCACCGTCTTCCGCCGCGACAGCGCGCTCGGCGTGCCGGGGCTCATCCACGCATACCGATCGGGGAATGTGTCGCTCGCAAACTCCATTGGCACCGGCATCGCGGACGACAAGGTGATGTACTACTTCGTGCCGAGGATGATTAAGTACTACCTTGATCAGGAGCCCATCCTGCCAAACGTGCCAACGTATCTCGCGAGCGAGGAAAAGGACTTTGCGTTCATCATGGAAAATCTCGGCAAGCTCGTGGTGAAGGCCGCGAACGAATCCGGCGGCTACGGCATGCTCATGGGGCCGAAGTCCACGAAGGAGGAGATCGAAAAATTCCGCGAACTGATCAAGGCCGACCCGCGCAACTACATCGCGCAGCCGATGATTTCGCTGAGCACTCATCCCACGCGGCAGGACGACGGCACCTTCGAGGGCCGCCACATCGATCTGCGCCCCTTCGCGCTCTACGGCGAGAAAGTCGTCATCGTCCCTGGCGGCCTCACACGCGTTGCTTTGAAAAAAGGATCGCTCGTGGTGAACTCATCCCAGGGTGGGGGATCGAAGGATACCTGGGTGCTTTACGGAGACGAGTAAGGAGAAAATGCCATGCTAAGCCGAGTCGCAAACTGCCTCTACTGGATGAGTCGCTACATCGAGCGTGCGGACAACACCGCGCGCATCGTGGATGTGAATCTCCAGCTCCTTCTCGACTTCCGAAAGCTCGATGACCAGAGCCTCGCTGAACACTGGATGCCGATCATCGAAAGCACGGGCGATGAGGAAAATTTTCTCAAGCGCCACCCCAAGGCTACGGGCCCGAACGTCACGGAGTTCCTTGTCTTCGACGCTGAGAACCCAAACTCGATCATCAGCTCCGTCAGCCAGGCGCGCGAGAATGCGCGCATGGTGCGTGACCAGATCACCGCGGAACTTTGGGTGGAATTGAACCGCCTGTATCTCTGGATTCGATCCGCCGACGCGCGGGAGCTGTGGCGGCGCAGTCCGGCGGATTTTTTCGCGCAAATCCGGAACACGAGCCTGCTGCTCGTCGGGACGATCTACGCGACCGTCGTCCACAACGAGGGCTGGTACTTCATGCAGGTCGGCAAGTTCCTCGAACGCGCGGACAAGATCACGCGCATCCTCGACGTGCGCCACGCCATTTTCCCGACGAAGGAGACGCCGCGCACGATGACGCAGCGTGACGCGCTGGAACTCAGTTCAATGCTCCGCTCATGCAGTGCATGGGACGCATACAAGGCCGCATACGGCGCGGAGGTGCGGCCCGAGTGGGTCGCGGAGATGCTGCTCTTCAGCGACGAATTCCCGCGCAGCGTGCGCTTCTGCGTGGAGAAGCTCGACGACGCGCTTCGCCGCATTTCCGGCGTCGCGCCGCGCCGCTTCAGCAACGACGCGGAGAAATTGAGCGGACGTTTGCTCGCCGAACTCGAATACGGCTCAATGGACGAAGTCCTCGCTGTCGGTCTGCACGAGTACCTCGACCGCCTCCAAGTGAAGTTCAACGGAATCGGCGAGGCGCTTTTCAACGCATACATCTTCCAGCCGTTCACGAATCTCGAAGACGAGATCATCGTGCAGCAGGAAATGCAGCAACAGCAGTCCCGTCAAAATGCCGCTCATTCCCCCGGCGCGCGCAAACCCCGCTTCCACTCCGGGCGGGATCGAGCATCATCAGGGAATGAGCACGGAAAAGCCTGATTACCTCAGCATCGGGTTCGAGCAGATTGACCGCGATCTGCGGTTTCTGGTTGGCGCGTTTGCGGAAGTGCTGCGCGATCTCGGCCACGGGGAACTCGCCGCGCATCTGCCGTGGATCGGCGGAGGCGTGATGGCGTCCGAGCCGCCCGCCCGGCTCGGCCTCGCGTACTCGGTTGCGTTCCAGATTCTGAATATGGTGGAGGAAAATGCCGCCGCCACCGTGCGCGAGCTTCGCGAGGAGCACGAAGGTGTGGCCGCGGAGAAGGGCCTCTGGGGAAGCCATCTCGCGGCGCTGAAAGCCGCGGGAACGAGTGAGGACGACATCGTCGCGCAGATGAGGCACGTGCGTGTGGAGCCGGTGCTCACAGCGCATCCGACCGAGGCGAAGCGCCTCACGGTGCTCGATCACCACCGCATGCTCTTCGCATTGCTCCAGCAGGGCGGCACGGGATCGCGCACGCCCGGCGGAGTCCGCCGTCGCGCCGCGGAGGTGAAGGCGGCGCTCGAGCGCCTGTGGCGCACGGGCGAGATCCTTTTGGAAAAGCCGACGCTCGCCGATGAGCGCCGGAATGTGTTGCACTATCTGCGCGATGTTTTCCCGGCGGTGCTGCCGGTGCTCGATGAACGGCTGCGGCTCGCGTGGAGTGAGGCGGGCTTCAATCCCGCGCGGCTCGCCGCGCCGGATGCGCTGCCGCGCATCGGCTTCGGCACGTGGGTCGGCGGTGACCGCGACGGCCATCCCGGCGTGACGGCCGAGGTGACGCGCGAATCCCTCGAACGCCTGCGCGCGAATGCGCTGCTCGTGCATCATCGCAATCTCACCGCGCTCGCCGAGAAGCTCACGCTCACGACATGGATGCAGCCGCCGCCGGTGGCGTTGCGCGCGGCGATCGGTCGGATGGCGGATGCGCTGGGCAATGCGGCGGCGCGCATCCTCGCCAGCCACGGGGAGGAGCCGTGGCGGCAGTTCGTAGAGCTGATGCTCGCGCGTCTCCCGCTCGCTGTGATTCCCGGCCAGCTCGCGGAACTTCGCGAGGGCGACGGTCTTTACCACGCCGCCGCGGAACTCGCCGCCGATCTCGATGTGTTGCATTCTTTGCTCGTGGAAGCGGGCGCGCAGCGGCTCGCCGATGCGGATGTCGGTCCGCCGCGCCGCGCGCTGGAGGTCTTTGGCTTTCATCTTGCGAATCTCGATATCCGGCAAAACTCCGCCTTCCACGCGAAGGCGCTCAGCCAGCTCATGAGTGCCGCGGGAATCGACGGCAGCCAGTGGGAGGAATGGTCCGAGGCGGAGCGGCTTCGTTTCCTGGAGCGTGAATTGCAATCGCCGCGGCCATTCCTGCATCCCAGCGCGAGCGCGGGGCCCGAGGCGGATGCCGTGGTCGGCTGCCATCGTGTGCTCGCCGCGCATATCGCCCGGTTCGGTGCGGATGGCGGCGGCGCGCTCATCGTGAGCATGACGCGCCGCCTTTCCGATCTGCTCGTCGTTTACGTTCTCGCCCGCGAGGCGGGGCTGCTGCGTGCTTTTCCCGAGGGCATCGTGTGCCTGCTGCCGGTGGTGCCGCTCTTTGAAACTGCGGATGATCTCGAGCGCGGGCCGGAAATGCTGCGGCAATTTCTCGCGCAGCCCGTCACGCGGCGGAGCCTCGAGTTCCAGTCGAAGCGCGACGGCACGGAGATCATCCAGCAGGTGATGGTCGGCTACAGCGACAGCAACAAGGACGCGGGAATCCTCGCCAGCCAATGGGCATTGCACCGCGCCCAGGCGCAGCTCGCGGCAGTGGGGCAGGAGGCCGGCATCGGGATCCGTTTCTTCCACGGTCGCGGCGGCACCGTCAGTCGCGGCGCGGGGCCGACGCATCGGTTCCTCGATGCGCTCGCGCACGGTTCGCTGCAAGGCGACATCCGGCTGACGGAGCAGGGGGAAACCATCGCGCAGAAATTTGCGAATCCGGCGACGGCGGCCTACAACCTCGAACTCCTGCTCGCCGGCGTGACCGTCAAGACAGGCCGGCACGCGCGCGAGCGCCAGTCGCCCCGTCCGCTCACCCCGGTCATTGAGAAGCTCGCGGCCAGTAGCCGCGCGGCCTATCGCGGGTTGCTCGAAGCCGAGGGCTTCCTTGCATTTTACCGCCAGGCGACGCCGATCGATGCGCTGGAGAACAGCCGCATTGGGTCGCGTCCATCGCGTCGGACCGGGCAGCCAAGCCTCGCCGATTTGCGCGCGATTCCGTGGGTGTTCTCGTGGAACCAGTCCCGCTTCTATGTCCCCGGCTGGTTCGGTGCCGGCAGCGCGCTCGCGTCGCTCACCGAGGAGGAACTGACAAGCCTCAGCGCCGGGCTGCGGAGCTGGCCTTTCCTGCACTACGTCTTCACGAATATCGAATCCTCCATCGCCAGTTCCGACCGGGACCTGATGTGCGCCTACGCGGACATGGTGGAAGACACCACGGTCCGCGAACGCCTGCTCGGCCACATCCTCCGCGAATGGGATCTCACGCGCGCGATGCTCGAACGTCTGCGCGGCGGCCCGATGGTCGATCGCCGGCCGCGCATGTGGAAGACGCTCCATCTTCGCACCGAGGCGCTGCGCATCCTGCACCTCCAGCAGATCGCGCTGTTGCGGAAATGGCGCGGACTGCGCGCATCGGGCGACGAGAAAGCCGCCGACGCGATGCTGCCCGACCTCCTTCTGAGCATCAACGCAATCGCCAGCGGTCTTCGCACCACCGGCTGATCCCGAAAATTCATGGCCATCCACGTCGCACTCCACCACCGCACGCACTACACGTATGATCGCGCGGTCGCGCACGCGCCTCATGTCGTGCGGCTGCGGCCTGCGCCGCATTCCAGGACAAAAATTCTGAGCTACTCGCAGAAGATCACGGGCGGCGAGCACTTCATCAACTGGCAGCAGGATCCCTTTGCGAATTGGAACGCGCGGCTCGTGTTCCCAGACGAGATGAAGGAATTCTGCGTGGATGTGGAGCTCGTCGCCGAGATGTCGGTGCTGAACCCGTTCGACTTTTTCATCGAGGAGGCGGCGAGCAATTTTCCTTTCGCCTACGACGCAGTGACGAAGAAGGATCTCACGCCGTTTCTTGAGCCATGCACGCTGACGCCGAAGCTCGCTTCGTATTTCACCACGCTGAAGCGCGACATTCTCGGGCATCCCGAGGCGCTCACGCATGTGCCCGCGCCGAGCGGGCTGCATCGCACGAATGTCCACACGGAAGGCGGGCACATCGCGGTGGAAGGAACCGCTGCAGAAAGCAAAAAGCCCGCAGCCAAAGTCGGCGCGAAGGAACTGCGCACGATTGATTTTCTCGTCGCGATCAACCAGCGGCTCCAGCACGACATCAAGTATCTCATCCGGCTCGAGCCAGGCGTGCAGACGCCGGAGACGACGCTCTCGAATCTCAGCGGTTCGTGCCGTGACACGGGGTGGCTGCTCGTGCAGTTGCTGCGGCACTTCGGTTTGGCGGCGCGCTTCGTCAGCGGCTACCTCATCCAGCTCAAGCCGGATTTGAAATCGCTCGACGGGCCGAGCGGCACCGAGGTGGATTTCACGGACCTGCACGCGTGGTGCGAAGTGTATCTGCCCGGCGCGGGCTGGATCGGATTTGATCCGACGAGCGGACTGCTCGCGGGCGAAGGTCACATCCCGCTGAGCTGCACGCCGGAGCCGAGCACCGCGGCACCGGTTAGCGGCGCGGTGGACAAATGCGAGTCGAAGCTGCTGCACGAAATGCGCGTCACGCGCATCTACGAATCGCCGCGCGTGACGAAGCCTTACACCGAGGAGCAGTGGGCCGGGATCGAGAAGCTCGGCCACGCCATTGATGCCGACCTTGTGAAGCACGACGTGCGTCTCACGATGGGGGGCGAGCCGACGTTCATCTCGATTGACGATCCCGAGGGGCCCGAGTGGAATTTCTCCGCGACGTCTCCGAAAAAGCGCGTTCTTTCCGACACGCTGCTCAAGCGGCTGCGCGGGAAATTTGCGCCCGCGTCGCTCGTGCATTTCGGCCAGGGCAAGTGGTATCCGGGCGAGTCGCTGCCGCGCTGGGCATTTGGCTGCTACTGGCGCAAGGACGGCATGCCGATTTGGCAGAAGGACGAACTCATCGCGCAGGAAGGCGCGGACTACAGCCACACGCGCGATCACTCCGCGCAGTTCATCACAGCGCTGTCCGAGCGGATTGGTGCGGACCCGAAATGGATACTGCCGGGATTCGAGGATCCATTTTACCATGTGTGGAAGGAGCGGAAGCTGCCGACGAATGTGGACCCGCACGCCGCTGATTTGAAAAAGGAGGAGGAGCGTGTGCGGCTCGCGAAGATTCTGGAGCAGGGGCTCGACAGCGTCGTCGGCCACGTGCTGCCGATTCAGCGCGGGTGGAAAGGCCACGCGCCGGTTTGGGTGAGCGGGCCGTGGTTCTTGCGTTCCGAGCGCCTGTATCTCGCGCCGGGCGATTCGCCGATGGGCCTGCGCCTGCCGCTCGATTCGCTGCCGTGGGTGAAGGAATCCGACTATCCTTACATCAACGAACTCGATCCGACGGCCGAGCGTCCGCCGCTGCCCTCGCCGCAGGAATTTCGCCAGCGTTATCTCCGCGCCGACACGCCCGAGCGCCGCAAGGCCGCTGCGCTGCGCCGTGGAAAACTCACCAAGGAGGAGGCGGAAAAGGAGGCGTTGCACGCAGACCCGACGCGCGTGCCGCAGCCGGGCGAATCCGCCGCGTGGATCGTCCGCACCGCGCTGTGCGTCGAGCCGCGCGAGGGGAAACTGCACGTCTTCATGCCGCCCGTTGCGACGCTCGAAGATTACCTCGAACTCGTTGCCGCCATCGAGGACACCGCCGCGCAACTCAACACGCCCGTCGCCATCGAAGGCTACACGCCGCCGCGCGATCCGCGGCTGAACGTGCTCAAGGTCACGCCCGATCCTGGTGTGATCGAGGTGAACCTGCACCCGAGCAAGTCGTGGGACGAACTCGTGGACCGCACGACCGTGCTCTACGAGGAAGCGCGCCAGACGCGGCTCGGCACGGAGAAGTTCATGGTGGACGGACGCCACACCGGCACCGGCGGCGGCAACCACATCCTCATCGGCGCGGAGACGCCGATTGATTCGCCCGTGCTCCGCCGGCCCGATTTGCTGCGCTCGCTCATCGCGTATTGGCAAAATCACCCGTCGCTGAGCTGGCTTTTCAGCGGCCTCTTCGTCGGCCCGACTTCGCAGGCGCCGCGCGTGGATGAATCGCGCAACGACTCGATCTACGAACTCGAGGTCGCGTTCAACGAACTGGATCGTCAGCTCGCACTTGGCGCAAAGCGCGACCCGGAACACACGCCCGCGTGGCTCACCGACCGGCTGTTCCGCAACCTGCTCACGGATGCCAGCGGCAACACGCACCGCGCCGAGTTCAGCATAGACAAACTCTATTCGCCCGACGGCTCCGCGGGCCGGCTCGGTCTCGTGGAAATGCGCGCGTTTGAAATGCCGCCGCACGCCCGCATGAGCCTCGCGCAGCATCTTCTCCTGCGCGGACTCGTCGCGAAATTCTGGCGGCATCCGTACACGAACGACCTCGTGCGCTGGGGCACGGACATCCACGACCGCTGGATGCTCCCGCACTTCTGCGAGACGGATTTTGCG
Organism: Verrucomicrobiota bacterium; assembly: GCA_014189875.1. Taxonomy (GTDB): domain Bacteria; phylum Verrucomicrobiota; class Verrucomicrobiia; order Chthoniobacterales; family Chthoniobacteraceae; genus SXWH01. The sequence continues at coordinate 20,168 of BJFP01000018.1, forward strand.
GACGTGATCCACGATCTGCGCGACGCCGGTTTCGCATTTGAGGCCGACTGGTTTGCGCCGCATTTTGAATTCCGCTTCCCGCGCATCGGTGATTTTGCACGGCGCGATGTGCATGTGGAACTTCGCACCGCGCTCGAGCCGTGGCACGTGCTCGGCGAGGAAGGCGCGGCGGGCGGCGCCGTGCGCTATGTGGACAGTTCGCTCGAACGCATGCAGGTGAAAGCACGCGGCCTCAGCGGAGACCGTTTCGCGCTCACGGTGAACGGCCGCCGCATCCAGATGCACTCGACTGGCGTGAATGGCGAAGCGGTCGCGGGTGTCCGCTACCGCGCGTGGCAGCCGCCGAATTGTTTGCAGCCGACCATCGGCGTCCACGCGCCGCTTGTGTTCGATCTTTACGACACTTGGAACCAGCGTTCGCTCGGCGGCTGCACGTATCACGTTGCGCATCCCGGTGGTCGCAGCTACGACACTTTCCCTGTGAACAGCTACGAAGCCGAGAGCCGCCGACTTTCCCGATTTGTGGTGCAAGGTGCGACGCAGGGAAAATTCATCGTGCCGCCCGCGCAGTTGAACCCGGACTTCCCGTTCACGCTCGACCTGCGCCATGCCTGACAGCGCGCCGACGAACATCGCCCGCGCCGGAAATCCGCCGGACGGCCAGCGGCGTGGCGGGCTGTTTGCCGACTACGCGCATATCGCCGGGGTGTTCGATGAAATGCGCGCGCCGAATGGCGAGGCGCGTCTGCATTTCGAGACGCTGCTTTCGGAACTCGATGCGCTCGGCCACGGGGAAATCGCGCGGCGTCGCGACGCGTGCGAGCAGATCATCCACGAGCAGGGAATCACCTACACGGTCTATGGCGACGCGAGCGGCGCGGAGAACCCGTGGAGGCTCGATCCGATCCCGCTCGTCATCTCGCAGGAGGAATGGCGCGGCGTGGAAAAGGCGCTCACGCAGCGTGCGACGCTGATCAACCGCATCCTCGCCGACTGCTACGGCAAGCAGGATCTCATCCGCACCGCGTGGCTTCCGCCAGCACTCGTCTTTGCGCAGCCGGATTTTTTGCGTCCGGTCCACGAGATCAGCCCGCCGGACGGCACGTTCCTCCATTTCTATGCGGCGGACCTCGCGCGTTCGCCGGATGGCCGCTGGTGGGTGATTTCGGATCGCACGCAGATCCCCACCGGCGCGGGTTACGCGCTAGCAAACCGGCTCGTGACGTCGCGCATTTTTCCCGAGGCATTCCGAAGCTGCCGCGTGCAGCGGCTTGCGGGATTTTTCCGCGAGATGCAGGAGTCGCTCGCGCGGCTCGGCTCACGGAAGACGGACAGTCCCCGCGTCGTCGTGCTCACGCCGGGTGCGTTCAATGAGACGTATTTCGAGCAGGCCTACCTCGCGCGCTATCTCGGCTACACGCTCGTGGAGGGGCAGGATCTCACGGTGCGCGACGACCGTGTCTATTTGAAAACCATCGGCGGGCTCGAGCCCGTGGATGTGATCGTGCGGCGCGTGGACGACGACTTCTGCGATCCGCTGGAGCTGCGCAATGACTCGATGCTCGGCGTGCCGGGACTCGTCGAGGCGGTGCGCGCGGGAAATGTCGCCGTGGCAAATGCGCTCGGCAGCGGGCTGCTGCAGAGCCCCGCGTTCAAGTCGTTTCTCCCCGGACTTTGTCGCCATGTGCTCGGCGAAAAATTGCTCATGCCATCCGTGGCGACATGGTGGTGCGGGCAGAAGGCCGCGGAGAATTACGTGCTGTCGCATCTCGACGAACTCACCGTGAAGCCCGCGTTCCGATCGCAGCGCAATGTCGGATCGGAAGCGCTCTCGAACGACGAACTGCGCGCGCGCATCCGCTTCCAGCCGCACCTCTGGGTCGCGCAGGAAAAGGTCCAGCTTTCCACCGCGCCCTCGTGGGAACGCAGCGGGCTCGTCGCGAAGCGCACGGTCGTGCGCGTGTACCTCGTCGCGACGCCGGAGGGCTACAAGGTGATGCCCGGCGGCCTTGCGCGCACGGCATTCGGAGGCGACGCGCGGCTGATCTCCATGCAGCACGGCGGCGCGAGCAAGGACGCGTGGGTGCTCAGCGACCGGCCGGTCGAGGAAGTCACGCTGCTGCAGGGCGGGGGACGCAACGTCGAACTGCGCCGCACCGGCAACAATCTGCCGTCGCGGCTTGCGGATAATTTCTGCTGGCTTGGCCGCTACGCCGAGCGGCTCGATGCGACTGCGCGCCTGCTGCGGAGCACGCTCATCCGTTTCAATCCCGAGCGCAGCGGCGGGCACATGCCGCATGTGTTGCCATTCCTCCAGGTGCTTGCGCGGCAGGGCCATTTCAGCCTGAAGGAGACGGACCACGCGCGGAATGCCGAGGCGCTGGAGGCGGAACTTCTCGCGATGATTTTTGATCCCACACGCTCGGACAGCCTGAGCCACTTTGCCGGGCGCGTGCAGCGGCTTGCGATGGCCGTGCGGGACCGCACTTCCAACGACGTGTGGCGTGTGCTCAGCCAGTTCGACGAATGCCTCGCGCCGCCGGGCAGTGGCCGCCCGATGCTTGCCGCGGACGCGATCCCGGTGCTGAACCGGCTGCTGCTGCTCATCGCATCATTTTACGGCCTCGCCCGTGAAAATATGACGCGCGCGCAGGGCTGGCGTTTCATTGACATCGGCCAGCGCATCGAGCGTTCGCTGTATCTCTGCTCGCTGCTCGACTGCGCGCTGCGCTCGCCCGAGGCGGACAATCCCAGCGTGCTCGAGGCGGTGCTCGAATACGCCGACAGCACGCTCACGTACCGTTCGCGGTACTCGCTCGTTCCGAACATCGCCGCCGTGTATGACCTCGTGCTCCTCGACGGCACGAACCCGCGTTCGCTGCTCTTCCAACTGCTCCAGCTCGAAAAACATTTCGACCGTCTGCCGCAGGAAAGGCGGACCGCGCTGCCGAGTCCCGGCCAGCGCGAACTGATCAAGACGGTCGCCCGTGTGCGCCTGCTCGATCCGCGCGAACTTTTCCACGCGAAAGGCCCGTGGCACGACGGCGAGACGGGGCGCGTGATCCGCGAGGTCGAGGCCAGCCTGCCGCGGCTCTCGGATGCGATTGCGGTGAATTATTTCGCGCACTCCGCCATCTCACGCGCGGGCAACTGACGACGGCCATGGACTACCGCATCACGCACCGCACGATTTACGAATACAGCGAGGCCGTCACCGTCTCGCACCACGCCGCGCGACTGCTGCCGATGACCAGCGCGACGCAGCAGGTCTCGCGGAGTTCGCTCAGCGTCCTGCCGCAGCCCGCGGTGCGGAAGGAGAGCCGCGATTATTTTGGAAATGCCGTGTGCTCGTTTGCGATTCAGGAAATCCACCGGCGCTTCGAGGTCGTCGCGCGCAGCAATGTCACGGTGAATGTCACCACTGCGCCCGTGCTCGCGCTCTCGCCGCCGTGGGAAAAAGTCGTCGCGAGCTTCCGTGATCCCGTCTCGCCGGCGGATGTCGCGCCGTATGAATTCTGCATGGAGTCGCCGCACGTCCGGCTCATGCCCGAGTACGCGGATTACGCGCGCACGAGCTTTCCGCAGGGCGCGCCTTTGCTCACCGGTGCGTGCGACATCATGCGCCGCATCCGCTCGGACTTCTGCTACGACAGGGTCGCCACCACGGTCGCGACGCCGATCGAGGAAGTGTGGGAGCGCCGTCGCGGCGTGTGCCAGGATTTCGCGCACACGGCCATCGCGTGCCTGCGCTCGCTCGGGCTGCCTGCACGGTACGTCAGCGGCTACCTGCGCACGCATCCCGCGCCGGGCAGGCCGAGGCTCGTCGGCGCGGATGCATCACATGCGTGGTTCTCGGTGTTTTGCCCGGTGAATGGATGGGTGGATTTTGATCCGACGAATGCCATCATGCCGTCCGGTGAACACATCACCATCGCCATCGGCCGCGACTTCAGCGACGTGAGCCCGCTGAGCGGAATCCTCACCGGCGGCGGCGAGCATGAGGTGCGCGTGTCGGTGGATGTCGAGCCGATGGGGTGATGCGCGTCCGTCCTCATCCGAATCCCTTGACCATGATGCGGGCTTCATCCCAAGCCCCGCGCTTGTCTGCTGAGCCGGAACGTGGAAAGTTTTTTGCAATCGCCGCGTGAAGTCTGCGCTGCGTATCGTGAGCGCGACTGCGCCGGACGTCCCATGAAAATAAACTGCACACGCATTTTTGCCGCATCATCCCTCGCGCTTGCCGTGCTCATCGCGGGAGGAATTCTCCGCGCGCAGAATCCGCGTGCTGCGAAGCCGAAGATTCCCGTCGCGACGGTCCTGCCCGCGCCGCAGAACTTGGGGAAGAAGGAAAAGCATCACAAGCATGCGGATGCGTTTTTTGCCGGGCCGGTTGTCCATCTGGAGTTCACTTTCAAGCCTTCTGATTGGGAGGACTTGAAGAAGGACAACCGGCGCTATGCGGAGTGCACGATGATCGAGACGGCGACGGACGGGAAGAAGACGGAATACAAGCATGTCG